>CAZJTB010000058.1:0-9717 GCA_964548485.1 uncultured Chryseobacterium sp.
CCAGAACACCCAGAACCGCAGCTTCGACATCACCCTGCCCGCCCTCACCTTCAACCTGCAGCGCATCCTGCCCGTGCAGATGATCCGTCCCGCCGGGGCGGGGAGCCGCTGGTACGACCAGCTCGCGCTCACCTACACGGCCAACCTCGACAACCGCATCAGCACCACCGAGGAGCAGATCTACCTGGAGAACGTGCCCCGCCTCTTCCGCGACGCCCGCAATGGCATGCGCCACGCCGCCGCGCTCACCACCACCCTAAAGAGCCGCTACTTCAGCCTCAACCCCGAATTCCGCTTCACCGACCGCTGGTACCTGCAGACGCTGCGCCAGACGGTGACCGGCAGTGGCGACGAGCTCACCACCGTGCGCGACACCATGAGCGGATTCCGCCGCGCCGGCGAATGGAGCGCGGGCGCCACCCTCACCAGCAAGCTCGTGGGCATGTACACCTTCGCCGGCAGCGGGCTCAAGGCCATCCGCCACACCATCACGCCCAGCGTGGGCCTCAGCTACCGGCCCGATAACAGCACGCGCATCGAAGGGCCCTTCGGCCCCAACGGAGCGCTCTCCAGCTACTCCCCCTTCCAGATCGGCATCTACGGCGAGCCCAGCATCGGCCGCAGCGGCAGCCTCAACCTGGGCCTCATCCAGAACGTGGAGGCCAAGGTGCGCGACAACAAGGCCATGCGCGCCGACACCAGCGCGCAAGGGGGCATCGCCTTCAAGAAGATCAAGCTCATCGACTTCCTCGGCCTCAACAGCAGCTACGACATGCTCCAGGACAGCGTGCGGTGGTCATCGGTTAGCGTGGCGGCGCGCACCCTCATCGCCGATGTCATCAACGTGAACGTGAACAGCACCTGGGACCCCTATGCCGTGGACGCGCAGGGCCGGCGCATCAACCGCAGCGAGCGCAGCATGAGCGGGGCGCTGGCACGCATGCTCTACACCAACGTGGCGCTGGGCGTGGAGCTGAAGAGCAAGCGCTACGGCCAGGGCGCCGGGCAGGAGCCGCCTGGCACCGAAGTGCTGCACGACAGCGATCCGGCCAAGGGCGCGCGCCAGAGCTTCAGCATGCCGTGGCGCCTGGGCGTGAACTACAGCTACGATGTGAGCCGGGCCTATGCCGATGGCGGCTCCACCGACACCGAGCGGCAGAGCGTGCTCTTCAACGGCGATGTGACCGTGCTGCGGCACTGGAAGGTGGGCGGCAGCAGCGGCTACGACCTGGAGGCCGGCGAATGGACGCCCACCTCGCTCAACCTCTATTGGGACCTGCACTGCTGGGAGTTCAACTTCAACATCATCCCCATCGGCATCCGCAAGAGCTTCATGGTGCGCATCAACGTGAAGGCGAGCATCCTGCGCGACCTGAAGCTGGAGCAGCGCAGGCCCTACGGCAACCCGAACGACCTGCTCTACTGAGCGCACATACTTGCGCAGGGGCGCAGCACCGAACAACCGAAGGCCCTCCTTGCGGAAGGGCCTTCAGCCTGCGGGGCCAGTACCCTCACCCGATGCGGACCTCCCTTCCTTTCCGCTCAGGCAATGGCTGGACCTTGGCAATGCTCAGGCGCAGCACGCCATCGGCGAAGCTGGCCTTGATGCGCTCGGCATCCGTGTTCTCCGGCAATTGGAAGGAGCGCGTGAACGCGGCATAGCTGAACTCCTTGCGCGTCCATCCCTTCTTCTCATCACTTTTCTCCTCCTTCTTCTCGCTGCTCACGGTGAGGATGCCGTTCTCCACGTTCACCTTCAGCTCCTCCTTCTTGAAGCCGGGCACGGCCAGCTCCAGCTCGAAATCCTGCTCGCCCTCCTTGATGTTCACGGCGGGCATCTCCATCGCCTTCCATCCGCGCGGGAGCTGGAAGCGGTCGTTGAACCAGCCATCGGGGAAGGCTAGCGCGTCATCATCGAAGAAGCGGCTGAGCAATCCGGGGCGTTTCATCAGCGTGCTCATGGCAGTGGGGTTAATGTTCACCGCGAAGTAGCAGCGCGCACGAGGCAGAGACACTGACAAGCGTCAACCGTGAACTCTGATCGTTGCCGGGATTCGCTGCTCTACCGGGCAACGATGAAGCGCGCCACCTGCGCTGCGGTGCGAAGCACATAGGCCCCCGGTGGCAAACCGCTGACATCGATCTCGCTCGCTCCGGCGCCCACCCGCTGGATCGCCGAGCCATCCATCGCGATGATGGCAGCGCCCTCTGCACCAATTGGCTGGCCCAGCCGAAGGCGATCAACGGCAGGCAATGGGAAGAGCTTGAAGCCGTCCATGGGCCGGTCTTGCGCACTGAGCGAAAGGCAATCGGCGAGTGAGCCGGAATTCGAGATCACCATGCGCACCACCACGGATTGGGGGGCAGTGACACTGACGTAGAACAGGTAATAGGCTGGCGCATCGGCGCAGATCGATTGCACCCAACCATCGCCATCCACGCCTTCGGACTCATCCTGAACGTGCGGGGCAAGGCCGGTAGGCCAGCCGGTGGCTGCCCTGGAGCACCGCAGCGGAGCGCCCAGATTGATGCATGATGGACTAATCACCGGCCCCCAAACAGCGAAATCGACTTCCACCCCCGGGCCACCGGATAGGGCAGTCAGCTCCATGCTCACGACACCAAAGACATCAGCGAAGTATTGAACCCAGAAGCCGGCTTGCTCATCGCCCAAGCATCCTTGATTCATGCTGTTCAAATCGGCGATGTTGCCAGTACTCCCGGGCGCCACGGTCATGTCAAGGGTCGGCCCTGCGGTTAATTGCGCGGCCCCAAGGCAGTCGGAGACCGGTGCCGGCGGAATGTTGCAGATGATGCTCACCATGAATCCGTGGAACAACCCGCCCGTTGGCGGCATCGCCCAGTTGCCGATCGTCCATCCATTGCTTGCCAATAGCCGCACGGAATGCCCTGAAGCATTCGCCCCGGATGGCTGATACGCCAGGGTGACAAAATCTCCCACGTTCGCTTGGATGGGATACGAGGCGGACCCTCCATCGAGCACGGTGTACTCGTATGTCTGCACCTGACCGCCGAGTGCGCCTATGGTGACAACAACCAATGCACCGCCCCAGTCGTCGGCTTGGCTGCTGAAGAGCTGCAGCGTGTAGTCGCAGTCAGCAGCGCATGTTGAAGCCGCAATGACCAGTGCAGAACTGAGTGCGGAGGAACGCAGCATGGACCAAAACTAGGCGATCAGCCTGTTGGATCGATCGTGCAAAACCTGATGGCCGCACGTGCCCGCAAACTGCCGATGCGGATACATTGGCGCCGCGAACGAAGGAGACGAGCAATGACATTCACCGCACAGATCGACGACATCACCACCGCCCTGCGCCACACGCGATCGCGCCTGCTGGCACCGGTTGACCCCTTCCAGAACCAGGTCCCCCGCGACCCCGCGATCTTCGTGGAGGACACGCTCTACTTTGTGATGGACCAATGGGCCGAGGACCTGCGCGCGCAGGGCGCCGTGCTGGAGGAGGACACCAACTGGCGCGACCCCGTGAGCGGCTACCCGCGCTATGTGCTGCGCATGGCCGGCGGCAACCTGGTGCAGCTCCACTTCACCGGCGAGTACCCGCGATCGCTCTTCCTCAACATCAGTAAGGGCTTCCGCAATGGCCAGCAGTTCAGCGATGCGCGCCATGTGCAGATCGAGCTGCCCATCACCACCGATGCCAACGCGCTGCTCGCCAGCCTGCTCGATGGGCTGAAGTCGGCCAACGTTTGAGCCCAACGGGCCGCGCTTACCTTGGCCGGTGATGCGCACCCTGTACCTCTGCCGCCACGCGAAGAGCAGCTGGGCCGATCCGGGCCAGACGGACCACGAGCGCCCGCTGAACGAGCGGGGCATGCGCGATGCGCCCGACATGGCCAGGCGCTTCCGCGAGCGCGGCGAGCAGATGCACCTCATCGTGACCAGCGATGCGGCGCGCGCGCTGGCCACTGCGCGCGCATTCGCCCATGAGCTGGGGATCGGCGCCGACCGATTCATCCTGGAGCCGCGGCTCTACCACGCCGGTCCGGCAACCATCGCGCAGGTGGTGTCCGCGCTGCCAGACGAGGCGCCGAGCGTGATGCTCTTCGGGCACAATCCCGGCTTCTCGGAGGCCGTGCTGCATTTCGCCAGCGAAGGGCCGGGCGAACTGCCAACCTGCGGGCTCGTGCGCATCGACTTCCCGGCAGCCGCATGGCGCGAGACCGGCCGCGACCTGGGCGCGCTGGCCTGGTTCGACTATCCCAAGCGCATTCCCTGAAACCCTGAGCGCCTCAATACTGCCCGGTGGCCAGCAGCACGAGCGTGCAGGCCTCGGCCACCTCGATGCCGGCGCTCCTGAGCGCACGCGCCAGCTCCGGGTTCTCCGCACCGGGATTGAAGATCACGCGGCGGGGCTTGAGGTGCAGCAGCCGATTCGCCCATGCCGCTTGATTCGCAGGCGAGAGGTACACCGTCACCGTATCCACCTCCGTGCCGGCTCGCAGATCCGTGAGGATCGGGAGCATGCCGATGCTCCCGGCCCGCCTGCCTACAGCCACCACCGCATGGCCCTGGGCCAACAGGCGATGCACCGCCTGATGCGCGTAGCGCTCCGGCTTCATACTGGCGCCCAGCACCACCGTTGATCCATGCATGCCGCGAAGGTCGGGCATCAACAGCCCCTGTTGACCATTGCCATTCGCTTAACACGCGCTTCACCCTGCGGCCATGGTGCCGGGGAAGCTTCGCCGCCGCGAACAGACCCGCATCGCCATGAAGCGCCACCTCGACGTGCTCGTGCTCTCCGACATCCACCTGGGCACTTACGGCTGCCGCGCCGAAGAGCTGCTGGAATACCTCCGCGGCGTGAAGCCGGCGATGGTCATCCTCAACGGCGACATCATCGACATCTGGCAACTGAAGAAGAGCTGGTTCCCCATGAGCCACATGAAGGTGGTGAAGCGCCTGATGAAGATGGCCGCCAAGGTGCCCGTGTACTACATCACCGGCAACCACGACGAGGCGCTGCGCCGCTACAGCCCGAGCACCCTGGGGAACCTCCAGCTCATCGACCGCCTCGACCTTTCCATCGATGGCGAGCGCTACTGGTTCTTCCACGGCGACATCTTCGACGCCAGCACGCGCTACGCCAAATGGATCGCGAAGCTGGGCGGACTGGGCTATGACCTGCTCATCCGCTTCAACGACCTGGTGAACCGCGTACTCACCCTCATGGGCCGCCCGCGCATGAGCTTCAGCGCCCGCATCAAGAAGAGCGTGAAGCGCGCCGTGGCCTATATCGGCGACTTCGAGCAGACCGCTGCGGAGGTGGCCATCCACGAGGGCTTCCAGCACGTGGTGTGCGGGCACATCCACCAGCCGCAGCTGCGCACCATCGCCAACGAGAAAGGCAGCGTGCGCTACATGAACAGCGGCGATTGGATCGAGCACATGAGCGCACTGGAATACGCGCAGGGGGAATGGCGCATCCATTACCATCGTCCCGCGCCGCGTAGTCGGAAGGCTGAGCCGGCCGGCACAATCGCAGTGCCAGAGGCCATGGAGGCCGATTGAAGGTCCATCGCGCCCGGGAAGGAACGCCATTCAGCAACCCGGTGCCAACCATGCCGCCGCTGCGGTGTTCCTTCGCCGGAACCATGCGCCGCGCCGCACAGCTTTTCGAGGAGCTCGATGCCACCACCAGCACCAATGCCAAGGTGCAGGCGCTGGCTGCTTATTTCCGCGAGGCGGACGATGCGGACAAGCTGTGGGTGATCGCGCTGCTGAGCGGTCGGCGGCCCAAGCGCCCGGTGACGAGCACGCAGCTGCGCCAATGGGCCGCGGAGGTGAGCGGCATCCCCGACTGGCTCTTCGAGGCCAGCTACCACGTGGTGGGCGACTTCGCCGAGACCGTGACGCACATCGCGAAACTGGAGGAGCGCATGGTGAAGCCCTTGGCGGAATGGGTGCGCTACCTTGAGGAACTGAAGGATCTTCCCGAGCACGAGAAGGCCACGCGCGTGAAAGCCGCGTGGGCCGGGCTGGAAGGCATGGAGCTCTTCGTGTTCAACAAGATCATCACCGGCGGGTTCCGGATCGGCGTGAGCCAGAAGGTGATGGTGAAAGGACTGAGCAAGGCCACCGGCGTGGGCGAGGATGTGCTGGCGCACCGCCTCATGGGAAATTGGACGCCGCACAATTCGAGCTTCCACGAGCTGGTCTTCGGCGCGAACGAAGGCGATGACCATAGCCGGCCCTACCCCTTCTACCTGGCCTATGGCATCGAAGGGCCGGAAGGCACAGCCGCTGGCGCGGGCTTGAACGACCTGCTGCCGCTGGGCGATCCGCGCGAATGGCAGGCGGAGCACAAGTGGGACGGCATCCGTGGGCAGCTCATCGTGCGGGGCGGGCAGCACTATGTGTGGAGCCGCGGTGAGGAGTTGATCACGGATAAGTATCCGGAACTCGAGGCGCTTCGGAAGGCCTTGCCACACGGCACCGTGCTCGATGGCGAGATCCTCGCGTGGAAGGAAGGTGCGCCCCTGCCCTTCGCCGAGCTGCAGAAACGCATCGGTCGCAAGAGCGTGGGGAAGAAACTGCTGGCCGATGTGCCGGTGGTCTTCATGGCCTACGACCTGATGGAGCACGCGGGTGAGGATATCCGTCAGCGGCCGCTGAGCGAACGGCGTGCGGTTCTGGAGAACATCGTGTCCACAGCGGACCATCCGGTGCTCACCCTCTCACCTACCCTGCCCTTCTCATCGTGGGAGGAGATCGTGGCGCACCGCGAGCATGCCCGCACCGCCAGCATCGAGGGCCTCATGCTGAAGCGCCACAGCAGCGCCTACGAAGTGGGCAGGCGCAGAGGCGATTGGTGGAAGTGGAAGGTGGACCCGCTCAGCATCGACGCGGTGCTCACCTTCAGCATGCAGGGCCACGGCCGCCGCGCCGACCTCTACACCGACCACACCTTCGGGCTGTGGCATGAGGGCCAGCTGGTCACCTTCGCTAAGGCTTACAGTGGCCTCACCGATTCGGAGATGAAGGAGGTGGATGCCTTCGTGAAGAAGAACACCCTTGAACGCTTCGGGCCGGTGCGGCAGGTGGTGCCCGAGCTTGTGTTCGAGATCGCCTTCGAGGGCATCAGCGCAAGCACGCGGCACAAGAGCGGAGTGGCCGTGCGTTTCCCACGCATAGCACGGTGGCGGAAGGACAAGAAGCCGGAGGATGCCAATACGCTGGAGGACCTGAAAGCGATGATCAGATGATCTGACAATCAGATGATCAGACAATCAGATGATCAGACGATCAGATGATCAGATAATGGCTGGCTCGGCGCAGCTTGATGCGTGGTTCGCCGCGCAAGGCTGGACCGCACAACCCTTCCAGCGGGAGGTGTGGGCGCACATGGCCGAGGGCCGCAGCGGCCTGCTGAACGCGCCAACCGGCACGGGCAAGACCTACGCGGTATGGGGTGGTGTGGTGAACCATGCGCTGCTGCATCCTGCCAAGGCGCAAGGCCTGAAGGCCATTTGGATCACGCCGCTTCGTGCGCTGGCCGGCGAGATCGCGGAAAGCGCCCAACGGATGTGCGATGGCGTGGGACTGGACTGGAAGGTGGGCGTGCGCACCGGTGATACCCCCACCAAGGAGCGCGCGGCGCAGAAGAAGGCGCTGCCCCAGTTGCTGGTGACCACGCCTGAGAGCCTGCACGTGCTGCTGGCCACCAAGGGCTACGCGGACCTCTTCAAGCACCTCGACTGGTTCATCGCCGACGAGTGGCACGAGCTGCTGGGCAGCAAGCGCGGCGTGCAGGTGGAGCTGGCCCTGAGCCGTCTGAAGGCCCTGCGGCCGCAATTGGGCATCTGGGGAATCAGCGCGACGATCGGGAACTTGCCAGAGGCGATGGATGTATTGCTCGGCACGGATAAAATGGTGTCCACCGGCACCGTCGACCCTCCGGGTCGACAAACGCCGGTGCTTGTTCGCAGTACTATCAAGAAACCCATCGAGGTGCGCAGCATCATCCCCGAAGAAGTGGAGCGCTACCCGTGGGCCGGGCATTTGGGGCTGAAGCTCGCGCACCGACTCCTGCCGATCATCGAACAAAGCACCAGCACGCTGATCTTCACCAACACCCGCGCGCAGAGCGAGATCTGGTACCACCACCTGCTGGACATCGCCCCGGAGCTGGCGGGCACCATCGCCCTGCACCACGGCAGCCTAGACCGCGACGTGCGCGAGTGGGTGGAGAAGGCGCTGGACGAAGGCCGGTTGAAGGCCGTGGTGTGCACCAGCAGCCTGGATCTTGGTGTGGACTTCCGTCCGGTGGAGACCGTGGTGCAGGTGGGCGGCCCGAAGGGCGTGGCGCGCTTCGTGCAACGCGCCGGGCGCAGCGGCCACCGCCCCGATGCCGTGAGCCGCATCTGGTTCCTGCCCACGCACGCGCTGGAACTGGTGGAGGCCTCCGCCCTGCGCCAGGCCGCCGAGGAAGGCAGCATCGAGGCGCGGCAACCGCTGTTCCGCTGCTTCGACGTGCTGGCGCAATACCTGGTGACGCTGGCCGTGAGCGACGGCTTCTCCCCTGCCACGCTCTATGAGGAAGTGCGCTCCACCTGGTGCTTCCAAGACATCACGCCCGAGGAATGGGACTGGCTGCTCACCTTCATCACCACGGGCGGCAAGAGCCTAACGGCCTACGAGGAGTTCCGCAAGGCCGTGGTGGATCCCGATGGCCTGATCCGTGTGCACGACCGACGTGTGGCGCTGCGCCACAAGCTCAGCATCGGCACCATCGTGGGCAACGAGAGCTACGCGGTGAAGCTCATCGGCGGCGGGCGCATCGGCACGGTGGAGGAATGGTTCATCAACCAGCTGAAGCCTGCCACGGCAGGCAGGCCCGGCGATGTGTTCTGGTTCGCCGGTCGCAGCCTGGAGTTCGTGCGCGTGCAGGGGCTGGTGGCGCAGGTACGCAAGAGCCGCGAGCAGAAGGGCAAGATCCCCAGCTGGCAGGGCGGGCGCATGCCCTTGAGCAGCTACATGGCCAAGGTGCTGCGCGCACAGCTCACCGATCCCGGACGCAACGCCGAGATGTCCGCCGTGCAGCCCATCTTGGAACGCCAGCGCGAAACGAGCGTAGTGCCTTCGGAGGATGAACTGCTCATCGAGCGCTTCGAGAGCCGCGAGGGGCACCACGTAGTGATCTACCCCTTCGAGGGGCGGTTGGTGCACGAGGCCATGGGCTCGCTCCTCGCCTTCCGCATGAGTTTGCTGAAGCCCATCACCTTCAGCATCGCCATGAACGACTACGGCTTCGAGCTGCTCAGCGACCAGCCCATCCCCATCCAGGAGGCGCTGGACAACGACCTGTTCAGTCCGCAGGACCTGCTGAGCGACCTGCAGCGCAGCCTCAATGCCACCGAGATGGCCCGGCGGAAGTTCCGCGACATCGCCAGCATCGCGGGGCTGGTGTTCAAGGGCATGCCCGGGCGTCCGTTGAAGGAGCGGCACATGCGCGCCACCAGCGGCCTCTTCTTCGATGTGTTCCGCGAGCACGAGCCCGACCACCTGCTGCTACGGCAAGCCTATGACGAGGCCTTCGATGTGCAGATGGAGCTACCCCGCATGCGCGAAGCCCTGGAACGCATCCAGCGCCAGCGCATCGTGCTGAAGGACCCCGGGCGCTTCACGCCCTTCGCCTTCCCCATCCTGGTGGACCGCCTGCGCGAGAAGCTCAC
>CAZJTB010000059.1:0-9416 GCA_964548485.1 uncultured Chryseobacterium sp.
CCTGCGGCACCTACCATCTGCACCTGAGCGATGGGCGGCGCTGGCTGGCGGGGAAGACTATCGTAAAGGAATGAGCCTGGGCTACCGTCATTGATTCCGCCCCGCCAGGCTTCAATCTTTTTAACGGCACGGCATTCCGAAGCCCGCGAAGGGCCAACGGTTACATTTGGCACCCTTTCAACCAGCTTATCCTCAGCCAAATGACAAGGAAGAAGTTCCTCGGTGCCGCGTTCATGCTCCTGTGTGCCATTCATGGAAGCGCGCAGAACGGCGCCGCCGACCCCGTGCTCATGTCCGTGGATGGCCAGCCCGTGACGCGGGCCGAATTCGAGGCCATCTACAAAAAGAACAACAAAGAGGCCTCGGTGACCAAGGAGGCGTTGGACGAGTACCTGGAGCTCTTCATCAACTACAAGCTGAAGGTGCGCGAGGCCGAGATGCGCGGCATGGACACCATCGGCAAGTTCCGCAACGAGCTCGATGGCTATCGCAAGCAGTTGGCGCGCCCTTACCTCATCGACCGCGAGCTGAACGAGGCGCTGCTCCGCGAGGCCTTCGACCGCAGCCAGCAGGAGGTGCGCGCCAGCCACATCCTGGTCACCGCGGGCCCCGATGCCTCGCCCGAGGACACGCTGGCGGCCTGGAAGAAGATCAGCGCCCTGCGCGACCGCATCGTGAAGGGCGAGGACTTCGCCACCGTGGCCAAGGCGAGCAGCGAGGACCCCAGCGCCGCCAAGAACAGCGGCGACCTGGGCTGGTTCAGCGCGCTGCAGATGGTGTATCCCTTCGAGAACGCGGCCTACAAGACGCCGGTGGGCGAGGTGAGCCAGCCGGTGCGCACCCGCTTCGGCTACCACATCCTGAAGGTGGCCGGCAAGCGCCCGGCGCGCGGCCAGGTGAAGGTGGCGCACATCATGCTGCGCAGCACCGAATCGGATGCCCCCGAGAAGCAGGCCCAGGCCGAGCAGCGCATCCGCGAGATCCACCGCCAGCTCACCGACGGCAGCCTCTCCTTCGCCGATGGGGCCCTCAAGTACAGCGAGGATGAGAGCTCCAACACCAAGGGCGGCGAGCTGGGCCAGTTCGGAACCGGCAAGATGATCGAGGAGTTCGAGGACGCCGCCTTCGCGCTGAAGCAGCCCGGCCAGATCAGCGAGCCGGTGAAGTCGCGCTTCGGCTGGCACATCATCAAGAGCATCGAGATCATCCCACCGCCCGCCTACGAGCAGGCCAAGGCCGAGCTGAAGACCAAGATCGCGCGCGACAGCCGCGCGGAGATCACCCGCAAGGCCTTCATGGCCAAGCTGAAGAAGGAGTACGGCTTCACCCTGTATCCGGCCAACATCAAAGCGGTGTATCCGCTCATCGACACCACCATCTTCAAGAAGGGCACCGCCACCACCGACACCATCCTGCGCAAGCAATTCGTGGAGGGCCCCTTCGTGAAGGGCAAGGGGAAGAAGGCCATCCGCTACAAGCGGGAGCTCGCCGGCGCCATCAGCGGCGGGCGCATGCTGGCCGTGCGCAGCAGGCCTTATGAGGAGATGACCCAGACCATGGATGATACCGTGGTGGTGCGCGAGGTGATGGAAGGCTGGGCCTACGACCGCAAGGCCGCCGCCAAGCTCACCAAGCCGGTGTTCACCTTCGACGGCAAGGCGTTCACCCAGAAGGACCTGCTCGATCAGCTGGAGGCCCGGCAGCGGCGTGAGCGCGCCGTGCCCATCCCCGGTTACGTGGAAGGTCGCGTGAACGAGATCGCCGAGGAGCGCATCCTGGCCCACGAGGACGAGCAGCTCGAGAAGAAGTATGACGAGTTCCGCCTGCTCATGAAGGAGTACCGCGACGGCATCCTGCTCTTCGAGCTCACCGACCAGATGGTGTGGAGCAAGGCCGTGAAGGACAGCGCCGGGCTCGCCGCCTTCCATGCGCGGAACGCCGACCGCTTCATGTGGCCCACGCGCCACGAGTGCGACATCTATACCTGCGCCAATACGAAAGTGGCCAAGGACACGCGCGCGCTGCTGAAGCGCGGCAAGCGCGGCAACGACCTGATGACCGCTATCAACAAGGGCAATCCGCTGAACCTCACCATCGACAGCGGCACGTTCAGCGAGGAGGAGAAGCCCGTGCTCAAGGGCATCACCGCCGCCGGCCTCTCCAAGGATATGGCCCTCGATGGGCAGGTGGCCTTCGTGGATGTGAAGCGGGTGCTGCCACCCACGCCGAAGTCCATCGACGAGGCGCGCGGGCTGATCACCGCGGCCTACCAGGACCAACTGGAGAAGGATTGGATCGCCGAGCTCCGCGGCAAGTACCCGGTCACTGTGGACAAGGGCGTGCTTTACTCCATCCGGTGACGTGCGCCGTGCACCGACCGCTCGGCTGCATGCTCCTGCTGGCGGCGCTGCTCGTGGCCTGCGGTCCCTCGGGCGATGAGGAGGACGTCGTGCTGGCCAAGGCCTTCGACCGCCAGCTGCGCTGGAGCGAGCTGCGGCAGGTGATCCCCATCGGCCTGCCCCCGGCCGACAGCGCCGCCATGGCCGAGGCGTACATCGACAACTGGCTGCGCCAGCAGGTGGAGCTGCACCATGCCGAGCAGAACCTGGAGCCCGCGCGCAAGGAGTTCGAATCGGAGCTGCGCGACTACCGCAACTCGCTGCTGCTCTATGCCTTCGAGGAGGAGCTCGTGCTGCAGCGGCTCGACACGGTGATCCCAGAAAGCGAGATCGAGGCCTACTACCAGGCCCACGCCGAGGACTTCGACCTGGCCGACGACATGGTGCGCGCGCGCTGGTTCGCCATCCCCGCCGACGACCGCAAGGCACTGAAGCGCCACCAGGACCGTTTCCTTTCAGGAAAGCCCGAGGACATGCGCGAAGTGGAGATCGCCCTGGTGCAGCGCGGCATCGCCATACAGGACCGCAGCGGCCAATGGCTCACAATGGGCGAGATGCGCAACGAGGTGCCATTGGAATCGCTCGCGCGGCTCGGTCAGGGCACCGCCCGCACGGTCACCGTGGTGGGCGATGACGCCTGGTTCATCGACATCGTCGAACTTCGCCCGCGCCATGCGCCGGCACCGGTGGAGCTGGTGCGCCAGGATATCCGCACCATCCTGCTGAACCAGCGCAAGATCGACCTGATCGCGCGCATGCGCCAAGACCTCTATGACCAAGCACTGGCTGCCAAGGATGCTGCGCGCTATTGAGCGGATACTGCCCCTGCTGCTGCTGGCCAGCAGCGCGACGGCGCAGCCCACCGCCCTGCTCATCGACGGGGTCACCGGCGTGGTGGGCCGCGAGCCGATCCTGCACTCCGACCTGATCAGCCGCATGGAGCAGGCCAAGCAGCAGGGCGGGCTCACCGGCTTCGCCCTGGAGTGCGATGTGCTGGAGGATGTGCTGTACGAGAAGCTCCTGCTGGAGCAGGCCAAGCTCGACAGCATCCAGGTGGACGAGGGCCAGGTGAACGGCGAGCTGGACCGCCGCATCCGCTACTTCGTGCAGCAGATCGGCAGCGAGCGCAAGCTGGAGGAGTTCTATGGCAAGTCCATCGCCGAGATCAAGGCCGATTTCAGGCAGCAGGTGCGCGACCAGCTCCTGGTGCAGCAGATGCAGCAGCGGATCACCGAGGATGTGCGCATCACCCCGCGCGAGGTGAAGCGCTTCTACGACCGCATCCCGGAGGACAGCATCCCGCTGATCAGCGCCGAGGTGGAGTACGCGCTGGTGCTGAAGGTGCCCAAGCCCAGCGAGGAGGAGGACCGCCGCGTGCGCCGCCGCATGGAGGAGCACCGGCAGGCCGTGGTTTCCGGATCCAAGGAGTTCTGCACCATCGCCATCCTGTATTCGGAGGATCCCGGTTCGGCCAAGGAGTGCGGCGAGCTGGGGATGGTGCCGCCGGGCGTGATGGTGCCCGAATTCGATGCGGTGGCCGCCAGCCTGAAGGAGGGCGAAGTATCCCAGGTGTTCCGCACGCAGTACGGCTGGCACTTCATGCAGCTCATCGAGCGCCGGGGCGAGCAGTACAACAGCCGCCACGTGCTCATGCGGCCGCAGGTTTCGAACAGCGACCTCACCCGTTCGCGCGAGATCCTCGACAGCCTCCGCAGGGCCATGGCCGAGGGCCGCCTCACCTTCGCCAAGGCCGCCGCCGATTTCAGCGACGACGAGGAGAGCCGCGCGCAGAACGGGGTGGTGATCGAGCCTTCGGCCAATACCGGCCGGTGGTCCATCGGCGAGCTGGATCAGCAGACCTTCTTCGTGCTCGACAAGCTGAAGGTGGGGGAGGTGAGCGAGCCGCAGGTGGTGGTGCAGCCCGATGGCACCAAGGCCTACCGCCTCCTGAAGCTGCTCGCGCGCACCGAGCCCCATCGGGCCAACCTGAAGGACGATTACCGCTTGATCCAGCAGGCTGCCGAAGGGCGCACGCGCTCGGAGCTCATCGACCGCTGGATCGCCGACCACATCGCCTCCACCTTCGTGCGCATCGATGAGGCCCATCAAGCCTGCGCCTTCAAGTACCCTTGGATCAAAGACCCCAGCGGCCAATGACCGCCAGCAACATGAGCAACGCAACGGATGATGTGCGCCACGCGGAGCGCTTCGGTGAGCGCTACCGCACCTTGAAGCGCGAGGTGAACAAGGTCATCATCGGCCAGGATGCCGCCGTGGACCATGTGCTCCTGGGCATCTTCAGCCGGGGGCATTGCCTGCTGGTGGGCGTGCCCGGCCTGGCCAAGACCCTGCTCGTGAATACGGTGGCCCGGGCGCTGGGCCTGCGTTTCAGCCGCATCCAGTTCACACCCGACCTGATGCCGAGCGACATCATTGGGTCGGAGATCCTCGGCGAGGACCGCCGGTTCCGCTTCATCCAAGGCCCGCTCTTCGCCAACCTCATCCTCGCGGACGAGATCAACCGCACCCCGCCCAAGACGCAGGCCGCCCTGCTGGAGGCCATGCAGGAACGCCACGTCACGGCAGCCGGGCAGACCTTTCCGCTTCCGGAGCCCTTCTTCGTGCTGGCCACCCAGAACCCCATCGAGCAGGAGGGCACCTACCCGCTGCCCGAGGCGCAGCTGGACCGCTTCATGTTCGATATCCGTGTGGATTACCCCACGTTCGAGGAGGAGGTGGCCGTGGTGAAGTCAACCACCAGCGATGACCAGCCGCATGTGCAGCCGGTGCTCTCGGCAGAGGAGATCCAGCTCTATCAGGGCCTGGTGCGACGCATCCCGGTGGCCGATAATGTGCTGGAATACGCCGTGCGGCTCACGGGCCGGACCAGGCCTTCGGGTGGCTCGGCGCCGTCGATCATCACCGACCATGTGGCGTGGGGCGCGGGCCCCAGGGCATCGCAATACCTGGTGATCGGCGCGAAGGCCCACGCGCTCGCGAACGGCCGCTTCTCGCCCGATATTGCCGATGTGCAGGCGGTGGCCCTGCCAATACTCCGGCACCGCGTGGTGCGCAACTACAAGGCCGAGGCGGAAGGCGTCACGGTGGATCGCATCGTTTCGGAGATCCTGTAGCGGCTGTCCGCGGTCATTTCCTGCGGGCGGTATTCTGCCCTAGCTTTGGTGCCTCGCCACGCCATGCGCTTCACCCTACCGCCTCTCCTCGCGTCGCTCTGTTCCTTCGCCTTGGCGACGGCTGTGCATGCTCAGCTGCCTGTGGTTGACATCAGCCTGGAGCACGATGAGGCCAATGCCCAGATCAAGGTGTTCCTGCGCGCCAATGATGTGGACTTCGGCGGGGTGCTGAGCAATCTGGTGTACACCGTTCGGTGGCCCGATACCTCGCCCGCCTCCTTGGGGGTGGGGTCCAGCGCGTGGTGCCCGCCGCCCAGCCAGGCGCTCAATCTTGGCCCCAGCGCGGCGGTGACCCCGGGCAACGGCTTCAAGTACCGCACCTGGACCTCGATTGGGCTGGCCGCGATATCGGACCTCCAGGACGATGGCGGTTGCGATCAAGTGATGCTCGCGGACGACTGGACGCTCGTGCACACCATCGCGGTCAATGGCGACCCCGGAGGAACTGAGTTTGTGATCGCCGATGATGCCTACACCGCGGACAACAACCGCGATTTCTACATCTCGCTCAACGGCGTTCCGATGACCGGGTCGATTTTCACCTTCAGCACGGCTGCTGGGCTGGGCGAGCGGCGCCTCCCTTCCAGCGCGCTGGTTCCGAACCCCGCCTCCGATGGCATCGTTACGGCGAACCTGCCCGGTGATGGCGGCGAGTGGAACGTAGAGATCATTGACGCTTCCGGCCGCTCCGTGAAGAGCGCTCAGGGTTTTCTCTGGCCGCCGCGATGGAGCGTCGATGACGTGCGCCCGGGCCGCTACCTGGTACGGATCAGCACGCGTGGCGACATCTTCATGAATCCTTTGGTCATCGTGCGGTGATTGGCTGGTCGCGCGCATCCGTTCTCGTGGCGCTGCTCGTCGGCGCGGAGAGCCGATCCCAAAGCTGGGAGGTCTTCAACATGGCATCGCCCGGATTGCCGAGCAACACCGTGCTGGACATCATCACGGAGGCGGATGGCACGGTCTGGGTAGCAACGGATTGGGGGCTTTGCCGGGGGCAGGCCGGTGAATGGCAGATCTTCAACACCTCGAATTCCGGCCTGCCAGACAACAGCGTGCGATGCCTCGCCCTGGATCAGGACAGCAGATTATGGGTGGGCACTTCCTCAGGTGGAGCCGTGATCTACGATGGTTCAACCTGGGAGGTGCTCAATACCATGAACAGCCCATTGCCGGATGACCAGGTGAACACGATTCATTTGGATCACCAAGGTTGGATGTGGCTGGGCACGGTGAGCGGCTTGGCATGCTTCACGGGCACGGAGTGGCATCTGTACAATTCCAGCCCGTCCAGTCACCTGGGGCTGGTGCTCAACGGCGACCACATCCTTTCCATCGCCTCCCGAACCGACGGCCTCATGGCCTTGGGCACCTTGAATGGGGGATTCCATTTCATCACGGATACCCTGGTCCAGTACTTCACCACCTTCAACTCGGGATTCTTCGACAACACACAGCATGCGGTGCTCTTCGATACCACGGCCAACGAGCGCTGGCTGGCCTGCCCGGCTGGCGGCCTGGTGCGGCAGATCGGCGATTGGTATGGTGGCTCATGGTTCCCGTACACCGCCATGAACAGCGGGCTTCCGAGCAATGCCCTCAAGGATGTGATCCTCGACGGCACAGGCGGCCTGTGGCTTGCGGCACAAGTGGCCGGTCTCATCCATCGGAGCGCAGCCGGCAGCTATTCCAGCTACCTCACGAGCAACTCGGGCATCCCTTCCAACGCTCTCAATTGCCTGCACCGGTCCGGCGATGGCAGCATCTGGATGGGCACCTATGATGGCGGCGCGGCGCGCTTCAATCCCAGCGCCCAGGTTGATGGGGATGACGCCAAACCGCCGCGCGTGGTGGTGGTGCCGCTCCCGGACGTAGATCAATGGAGGGTGCTTTCCCCGCAGTGGGCCGGCAGTGCTGAATGGCAGGTGCTGGATGGGCAGGGGCGCTTACTGGCTGCGGGATACGCCGCGCATCTCGATGGCTTAAGGCTGGCTGTTCCTGGCGCTTCGCCCGGGGTGTACTTCTTCAGGGCTGCATCCGGCAGGAAAGCAATCGTGAGCCGCTTCATGGTCCATTGACCATCAGCGGCCCGTTGGGTATCTTGCGCGGCCATGATGAACCGCTACGATCCCCGTCCCAGAGTTTCGTTGCTTCCGATAGTGTTCGCGCTGTTCCTGCTGCCGGTCATCGGCAAGGGCCAGTGCAGCACCACCAACGCCACCACCTGCCTGTGCAGGGTGAGCGGGCAGACCAATTGCGAGTTGCTGCCGGATATCCAGATCTCCTGGTGGGCCCTGCAGAACTACGCCGGCGGCCCGAATCAATTCGCGCAGAACGCAGCGTCCAACGCTGGACGGCTGCAGGTGAGCGGCAGCACCCCCAACATCGGTTACGGTCCCTTGGAGGTGCGCGGTCTGAATGCATCCGGGCAACGGACCTTTATCTGCGGCACGGATACCATCACGGTGAACAACCTGCCCAACGACAACAACGGCTTCACTTGTCCCAATGGCTTCGAGGCGAAGCAGCGCCTCTTCCAGCGCGTGTACCGCAAGCAGGGCAACACGATGGCCTTCACCGATGAGCTGCGGGGCACGATGACCTATCACCCCACGCACAACCACTACCATGTGGACGATTGGACCACGATGACCCTGCGGCTTGAGCAGCCCGGCGTGGCAGACCCGCGCCAATGGCCCATCGTGGCCTCGGGGGCCAAGCTCGGGTTCTGCCTCATGGACCTGAGCACCTGCCCTTCGAGCCCCGGCCACTGCCGCACCTCGCAACTCTACAATCAAGGCACCGCGCTCAACAGCACGGGGAGTTTCCCGAACTATGGGTTGGGCATCGGCTATTCGTGCTCGGAGAATTTCCAGGGCATCTCCTCCGGCAAGACGGACATCTACTCCGAGTCGCTCGACGGCATGTGGATCAACCTGCTGCCCGGCGACCCGGGCGTTCCCGTGCTCTGCAACGGCAACTACTGGATCGTGGCCGAGGTGGACCCCCGGAACGACTGGCGCGAGGAGAACGAGGGCAACAACTACACGATGATCCCGATCACCATCAACACCCAGAAGGCGGCGGGTAGCGGTGGAACGGGAAGCCTCCTCACCAACAAGCGGGCACTGATCGCTCCGGGCGAGACCATCACCCTTACGGCTACGCCGGGATACAGCTACCTCTGGAGCACCGGGGCCACGACGCGCTCAATCACCGTTTCCGCGTCTGGCAACTATTCCTGCACGGTCACTGCGCCCTGCGGTTCCATCGCCACCCCGAGCATCACCGTGAGCCAGCTGGCCGCGCCGGCATCTCCGCCAGTGGGCACGGGCACCACCGTGCTGGTGGGCTCGCCGGCTTCCATTTCGGCCACCGGCAGCAACGTGCGCTGGTACGATGCCGCTGTGGCCGGGAACCTGGTTGGCACCGGCAATGTGCTCAATATCCCGGCGCTGAACCAGACCACGAGTTACTGGGCGGCATCGGCGAACGTTTCTGCTGGCGCAACGCTGAATGCAGGCAAAGCGGATAACAGCGGTGGTGGCGGATTCTTCAACGGCAAGCACTGGCTGTACTTCGATGCGTACCAGCCCTTCAAGCTGGTCTCCTTCAAGGTGTACGCGAACAGCTTCGGCAAGCGCCAGTTCGTGCTGCGCGATCAGCTCGGCAACCTTATCCACGAGAAATTCATCGAGCTGCCTCCCGGTATGTCGGAAGTGACGGTGAATTGGGATGTGCCGGCTGGCACCCAGCACGCGATCACCGCCTTCGACGATAACAGCGATGTGTACCAGGACCTCTACCGCAACAACGCAGGGGT
>CAZJTB010000059.1:9439-9677 GCA_964548485.1 uncultured Chryseobacterium sp.
CGCTGGGCGCCATCACAGGCTCTTCCGGAGGTTCGGGGGTGTACTATTTCCTATACGACTGGCGCGTGACCACCAATGATGTGGTGGCCGAGAGCGCCCGTACGCAAGTGACAGCCACCGCTCACCCCGGCGTGGGCGCTGATGTGAAGGTGCTGCTCGACGGGCCTTATAGCGCGCAATCAGGGCTCATGAGCGATGCCCTGCGCGCGAGCGGATTGGTGCCAACCACCGAGCCCTT
>CAZJTB010000060.1:0-9677 GCA_964548485.1 uncultured Chryseobacterium sp.
CAGGGCTATCGGGTCTTGAACCTTCGCTGGAGCAGGGGTTGAAGCATTGAATTGATCTTCCTAGGAGCAACATGGGATCAGCCTCGTAGAGGCTATACATGGGTTGAATTGGATGGAACATTTGGAATCCAGTCCCGGAGGGACGCAATAGGCCCAGGCGCCATAATCGGCCAGATGCGATCCGGATGCGGATTCAGGCTGCACTCGGAATGTCACCAACTGAACGCTCACCGATATCGCGCCCCTACGGGGCTTGAATCGATACCCGCAGCTGCGCTGCTACCCATAGCTCGCCCCTACGGGGCTTCATCAACGACACAATTAAGACCCGATAGCCCTGGTTGCCGCCCCTCTCAATCAATCAATCGTTACCTGCTACTTGGCGTTCAGCGGCGCGGTCCGCGCTCCCTGGCTGCCCTGCGACCATTCGGAGATGCGCTCGCGGCACATCTTCACGTAGTTGGAGTCCTTGGCCTCCTGGGCCAGCTTCATGCTCTCGTTGGCGGCTTCAACAGCCTCCTTCACCTTGCCGTTGGCGTGCCGGGCGAGCGCCAGAGTGTAGACGTTCCAGTACTTCTTCTCCATCGTCACGCTCTTCTCGGCCCACTCCAGCGCCTGGGGCAGCATCAGCTTGCGGTCCACGCAGAAGCGGGCGCTGCTGCTGTAATTGTTGTACTTCGCATCGGGCTTGGCCAGCGCCTCCTTGATGTTGGCCAGGGCCTTCTGCGTCGCATCAGCGAAGAGCTCAACCTCCACGCGCATGTGCTCCCATTCAAGGAAGAGCACGGCACGGTCGTCCATCACCCGGTCGAAGCCGATGGTGAAGGTCTCAACAGGCTCGCCCAGCTTCCCGCGCTGCGCCTTGATCATGAGGACATCTTCCTCCGGCTTGCGCTCATCAGCGCCCCAGAGCTCGGTATTGGAGTTGAGGATCACCGCCCAGGTGTCCTCGGTGGGGATGGTGAACAGGCTGTACTTGCCCGGCTTCACGGGCTGCTCCTGGAACTGGACCACATCATCGAACTCGATGGTGGTGCACTTGTTCGCGCCGGTGCGCCACACCTCGCCATACTGGACAAGGTCGCCGAAGACGGCACGCCCCCTCATGCTCGGGCGGCTGTACTCAATCTTCACGGTGGTGAGACCGACGATCTGCTCCACCTTGCCCAAGGGGCTGGGCTGCGGGAGCTTCTGGGCGCTGGCGATAACGGGAGCGGCCAGCAGCGCTGCTGCGATGAAATGCTTCATGCGGTTCGTCCCACCGGCGGTAGGTCGCCGTGCGGGGACCGCGAATGTAGCGGACCTGTTGGTCGTCTAGGCCACCTTCAGGCTGCTGAGGCGGGATCGGTCGAATTTCTCCCGCGCATAGCTGAGGGTGACGCGCAGCTCCGAAGGGCGCTCCGGGGAGCCCGGCATCTCGTACATGGCATCGGTCATGATGGCCTCGCAGATGCTGCGCAGGCCACGGGCGCCCAGCCGGTACTCGAAGGCCTTGTCCACGATGAAGTCGAGCACCTTCTTGTCGAAGGTGAGCTTCACGCGGTCCATGTCGAAGAGCTTCACGTACTGCTTGATCAGGGCGTTCTTGGGCTCGGTGAGGATGCGGCGCAGGGCCTCGCGGTCCAGAGGATCCAGGTAGGTGAGCACCGGGAAGCGGCCGATGAGCTCGGGGATGAGGCCATAGGCGCGCAGATCGGCCGGGCTTACGTACTGCAGCAGGTTCTCGTCGCTGATGCGGCCATCGCGGCTGGCGCTGTAGCCCACGGCGCTGCTCTTCACGCGCCGGGCGATGATCTTGTCGATGCCATCGAACGCGCCGCCGCAGATGAAGAGGATGTTCTTGGTATCCACCTGGATGAGCTTCTGCTCGGGATGCTTGCGCCCGCCCTGGGGGGGCACGCTGACGGTGCTGCCTTCCAGGAGCTTCAGCAGCGCCTGCTGCACGCCCTCGCCGCTCACATCGCGTGTGATGCTGGGCGTGTCGCTCTTGCGGCTGATCTTGTCGATCTCGTCGATGAAGACGATGCCGCGCTCGGCCTTGGCCACGTCGTAGTCGGCGGCCTGGAGCAGGCGGCTCAGAATGCTCTCCACGTCCTCGCCCACATAGCCGGCCTCGGTGAGCACGGTGGCATCGGCGATGGCGAAGGGCACGTTGAGCATGCGGGCGATGGTCTTGGCCAGCAGGGTCTTTCCGCTGCCGGTCTCGCCCACGAGGATGATGTTGCTCTTCTCGATCTCCACGTCATCGATGCTGGTGACGGGCTTCTGGAGCAGGCGCTTGTAGTGGTTGTACACGGCCACGCTCAGCACCTTCTTAGCATCGACCTGCCCGATCACGTACTCATCGAGGAAGCGCCGGATATCGGCCGGGCGCTGCAGGATGAGGCTGCCCTCCATCTCGCTGCGGGTGCGCTGGCTGAGCTCCTCGGTGATGATGTTCTGCGCCTGGGTGATGCAGCCGTCGCAGATGTGCCCGGTGATGCCGGCGATGAGCACATTGGTGTCCTGCTTGTCGCGCCCGCAGAAGGAGCACTTGATCTCTTTCTTGTCCATGGGAGATGGTGGCTGGGCCTTGGCGTATGCGCTGGCTGAAGGCCCTTGTACGCTGGAAAGGGCCCGCCAAGATACGTCCGGCCCCGGCGGGTTTCGCCGGGGCCGGAACGAAGGTTATAGCCTTAAGGGCGGCCTGCGGGCGCCACTTACTTGTGCTTCACCAGCAGCTCATCGATCATGCCGTAGGCCTTGGCCTCCTCGGCGATCATCCAATAGTCGCGGTCGCCATCCTTCTCCACCTTCTCGAAGGGCTGGCCGCTGTGGCTGCTGATGATGTCGTAGAGCTCCTTCTTGAGCTTCTTGATCTCGTTCACGGTGATCTCCATGTCCGTGGCCTGGCCCTCGGCGCCGCCCATGGGCTGGTGGATCATCACCCGGGCGTGCTTCAGGGCGCTTCGCTTGCCCTTGGCGCCGGCGCACAGCAGCACGGCGCCCATGCTGGCGGCCATGCCGGTGCAGATGGTGGCCACGTCGGGGTTGATGTACTGCATGGTGTCGTAGATGCCCAGGCCCGCATACACCCCGCCCCCAGGGCTGTTCAGGTAGATCTGGATGTCCTTCTTGGCATCGACGCTCTCCAGGAAGAGCAGCTGGGCCTGGATGATGTTGGCCACTTGGTCGTTGATACCGGTGCCCAGGAAGATGATGCGGTCCATCATCAGGCGGCTGAAGACGTCCATCTGGGCTACATTGAGCTGGCGCTCCTCGATGATGTAGGGGGTCATCGAGCTGGTGATGGCCGACGACGTGTAGCTGTGCAGGGTATTGCTGCTGATGCCGCGGTGCTTCACCGCGTACTTGAGGAACTCGTCTTTGGGGAACATCGTTCGGGTTTGTGGCGAAGGAAGCGCGATCGGGGCGCCGCCTCAGGCGGTTTGGGCCAAGTTTATGAACTCATCGAGGCTGACCCGACGCTCCTTCGGCTCCATCAGGGTGCGGAAGTGGACGGTCATCTTCTGCTGCACGATGCTGTCGCGCATGCGCTGGATCTGCTCGCGGTCGCCGAGCATGCGGGCGGCCATCTGCTGGAGCCGCTCATCGTCGGGGGCGGGCATGCCGTACTGCGCGAACTGGTCGGCGATGTAGCCCTTGGCGAAGGCATCAAGCTCCTCGCCCTTGGCCTCCAGGCCGTACTTCTCCACCACGCGGTCCTCCACCAGGCGGCGCTTCAGGGCATCGGCATAGGCGGCATAGCCCATCTCCACCTCCTCGGCGGTGGTGGGCTTCTCGCTGGTCTCGAGCATCCAGCGCTTCAGGAAGGCATCGGGCAGCTCGATGCGCGCCTGCTCGTGCAGGGCCTTCATCACCAGGCGGCGGAAGATGCGCTCGCTGTCGCGGCGGAACATGCCTTCCAGGCCCTCCTTCACCTTGGCGCGGAAGCCGGCCTCGTCGCTCACGGCGCCGTCGCCATAGAGGCGGTCGAAGAGCTCCTGTCCCAGCTCGGCGGGCACCATCCGCTTGATCTCCGCGATGCGGAAGATGAAGTCCCCTTCGAGGTGATGGACCCGCTCATGGTCCACGCCCAGCATGCGGGCCAGGTCGTCATGGCCGCGGCTCACCTTGTGTGGGTCCACCACTGCTTCCTGGCCTACAGCCTTGCCGATGAGGGCCTCCCGGGCGGCCTCATCCTCGATGAACTCGAGGCTGATGGTGGCGCGGTGCATGATGCCGCCTTCCTTGATGCTGCCATCGGCATTCAGCTCGATCATGTCGCCGAGCAGCATGTCCTTCGCTTCGCTCACAGGGGCGCTCTCGAGCCTGCCGTAGCGCCGTTTCATGTCCTCCACCTCCTTGTCAACCACGGCGTCCGTCACGTCCACAACGGGCATCTCCAGCTTCACCTTGTCCAGCTCGATGTCGAAGGCCGGCGCCAGCCCGAGCTCATAGGCGAACTCGAAATCACCGGGCTCGTCCCAGTTGTTGCCCTCCACGCCCTCGCTCTTCGGCAATGGCTGCCCCAGCACGCGGAGCCCGTTGGCGCCGATGTAGTTACGGAGGTTCTCATCAATGAGGCGCTCCACCTCGTTCACCAGCACGGCCTTGCCCACGCGCTTCTTGATCAGGCTCAAGGGCACCTGACCGGGGCGGAAGCAGGGCAGCACGGCCTGCTTGCGCTGCTCCTTCAGGGCCTTCTCCACGCCGGGGTTGTAATCATCGGGGCCGAGCTTCACTTTCAGGGTGGCGGTTAGCGCACCGGTGTCTTCCTTGAGGATGTCCATGTTCAGGCTGATGGGCCGCTGGTGGGCGGATTAGGTGTGCAGGGGTGAGCGGCCGCCTGCGCCATGGCCTCGGCGAGCCGCAGTACGGACGGGGGGACTCGAACCCCCACACCTTTCGGTACCAGATCCTAAGTCTGGCGCGTCTACCAATTCCGCCACGTCCGTGAAAATGGAGCGCGAAAGTAGCCACTTGGCGGTGCCGTTCTGTGCGTGGCGCCCTCCGGCTACCTTCGTGGCCCTTGACCATGGCCCATGTGCGATTCGCCCCGGAGGAACTGAGCATCGGCGCGGTGCACGGCCACCTCGTGGGCGCCGTCGGGCCGCGGCCCATCGCCCTGGCCAGCACCATCGATGCCGAGGGCCGGCCCAACCTCAGCCCGTTCAGCTTCTTCAACGTGTTCGGCGCCAATCCACCGCTGATGATCTTCAGCCCGGCGCGCCGGGGCCGGGACAACACCACCAAGCACAGCTACCACAACGTGAAGGCGGTGCCGGAGGTGGTGATCAACGTGGTCACCTACGCCATGGTGCAGCAGATCAGCGTGGCCAGCGGCGAGTTCCCCGAGGGCGTGGACGAGTTCGCGAAGAGCGGCCTCACGCCCATCGCCTCGGAGCGGGTGAGGCCCTTCCGGGTGAAAGAAAGCCCGGTGCAGTTCGAGTGCCGCGTGCAGCAGGTGATCGAGACCGGCACGGGCGGCGGCGCGGGCAACCTGGTGCTTTGCGAGGTGGTCATGATCCACATCAGCGACGCCGTGCTCGGCGCCGATGGCCGCATCGACCAAAGACGCATCGACCTGGTGGGCCGCATGGGCGGGCACTACTACTGCCGCGCGCACGGCGACGCCCTCTTCGAGCTGGAGCAGCCCAACACCAACTACGGCGTAGGCGTTGATGCGCTCCCGCCGGAGGCGCGCCTGAGCCCCATCCTCACCGGCAATGAGCTGGGACAGCTGGGCGCGGCCCTGCGCGTGCCCGACGAGACCAGCGTGAACGAGTACAAGCTCACCGAGCTGAGCGATACCTTCATCGCCCTGCATGGGAATCCGCCCGAGCTCATGGCCGCCCTTCACCGCCACGCCCAGCGCCTGCTCACCGAGGGGCGCGTGGAGGAGGCTTGGAAGACCCTGCTCGCATTCAATTCACGCTGAGCGATCAGCACCTGTCCAGCACAACCCGCTTCATCATGGCACAAGTCAGCATCACCGGAACCATCAAAGTCATCGGCCAGACCCAGCAAGTGAACGACCGCTTCAGCAAGCGCGAGCTGGTGATCACCGAGAACAGCGGCCAGCGCCCGCAGCACATCCCTGTTGAATTCGTGCAGGACCGCACCGGCCTGCTCGACGCCTTCAAGCCTGGCGACGAGGTGACCGTGACCTGCTATGTGAACGGCCGCGAGTGGGCGGGCCGCGACGGCGTTACGAAGCACTTCCTCAGCCTCAGCGGCAACCGCATCGAGCGCAGCGGAGCCGGTGGCAGCGCCCCTGGCGGAGCTGCGGCCCAAAGCGCACCCCCGCCCACCATGGCCGATATGCCGCCCATCGGCAGCGATGGGGAAGACGACCTGCCGTTCTAGTCCTCACACGCGCCTCCCCTTCCAAAACGGCCGCGCCACAAGCGACAATGCCGCGATGGCTGGCGCATAGGCGCTGAAGGCAACAAGTCCGACAAGCGCAACCAGCGCTCGGCATGGCTTGCCCAGCAGGCGGTGGCTATCGCGCACAAGGCCCAGTATCGGCAGCAGCCAGCACAACCAGGCCGCCCCGATGAGCAAGGACGAGAAAAAGGCTTGCCCCCCCATGCTGCCCACGAAGTCGAACTTGATCGTGGCCCACACAAGCAGCCAAGGCAACGCGAGCACGAACAGCCCGCCCAGCATAGCGGTACCACCAGCGCCACGCATCTTCCCCGCCCAGCGCAATCGCTGACGGAAGAAGCCGCCCCAGGTGCCCTCGGCTTCAACCAACACCACTGCTGAGGGATCCAACACCGCGCTCACCTTCAGGCCGGCCCGTAGCATCCGCATCAGCAGGAACACATCGTCGCCACTGGCGAACCGGTCACCTTCATAGCCACCCACCGCATGGAATGCGGCCTTAGCGAAGGCCAGGTTGGCGCCATAGGCCAGGATGGGGCGACCCAGCGCCGCGCTGCCGAGCGCGGCGCCCAGCAGCGCGGACTGCTCCGCCTCCTGCAAGGCACCGAGCAGGCCTCGCCCCTCGGTCCATACCGGGGCGACAACGAAGCTGCTGCCCCGCTCCATCCAATGCGCTGCGATCGCCGCGATGCGCTCCGGCCCGCTGCGACCATCGGCATCGGTGAGCACGATCAGCGAACCGGCTGAGGCCTCCACGCCGGTGGTGATGGCCGCCTTCTTCCCGGCGCCGGCATTCGCGATCACCTTCAGCTGCGGCCAGCTGCGCTGCATGCCCTGCGCGATCGCAACCGTACGGTCACTGCTCCCATCATCCACCACGATCACCTCAAGCAAGGGCCTGGGATACTGCTGCGCGTGCAGGTGTTGCAGCACGAGCGCGATTCCACGCTCCTCGTCGCGCGCGGGCACGACCACGGAGATGGCCGGTGCAGCGCCATCCGCCATCCGGTGCCAGGATCCCGACGATGCCAACAAGGCCGATCGCCATGCGCCGATGACCAGCGCGAAGGCGGCAGCGGCGGCGAAGAGCGCGAGTGCAATAACCAGCATGCCGCTCATTCCTTGGACAATCGGATCCGCGCCACCAGCAGGATAACCGCCCCTGCCACGGCGGGCAGGGCGATGTTAACCAGCCAGAGCAGCGTGGTTGACAGCACGATCGCGGCATCATGCGCGCCGCTATTCATCACCGCCACCGCAACGGAGCCGCGCACGCCCAGCTCAGTGAGCATCACGGTGGGGATGAGCGTGCCGATGAGGAAGACCACGGGTATGGACGACAACGCCTCCTGGATTCCCACACCAGCGCAGGCGCGGAGCAGGATGGTGAACTGGACGGTGAAGACCGCATAGCGCGCCAGGCTAAGGAGCAGCACGGAGCGGAGCTCAACAACGGTGTAGCCATCAAGCACGGCAGCGTGCCGCTCCCACCGCTTCACCAGAGGCAGTCGTGCCACCAGCGCATGCAGCAGCTGCGGGTTGAAATAGAGCAGCAAAGCGGTGGCGGCCACCAGGGCGCAAAGGGCGATCCAGGCAGGCACCAGCGGGTCTGCGTAATCGGGTCCAGCGGCCATGGTGAGGGCGATGAGGCCCGCCATGCCCAGCGAGATGGTGACCACGAACTGGGCGATGCTGCCCACCACGGTGGCGAAGGCGCCCGCGATGCGGTGCTCCGGGCCCAGGAAGAGCACGCGCCCCGCGAACTCGCCCACGCGGTTGGGCGTGATGAGGCCGATGGCTGTGCCCGCGATGGTGGCCTTGAACGAGCGCGAGATGGAGATGGGCTCCAAGCCGCGCACCAGCAACCGCCACTTGCGCGACTCCAGGCCCCAGTTGATGAGCATCAGAATGAGCACGATGCCCACCGGAGCGGCCAGCCCATCGAGCTCACGCTGCGCAACGAGAGCCGAAGCGTCCGCGCCATGCCTGAGCCGCGCGTACAGGAAGCCGATGGCCAGCAGGAACACGCTCCAGCGGAGCAACAGGAGGGTGCGGCGGCTCACGGTACCTTCGGCGCGTTGCGGTGAAGACGGCGAAAAGTACCCCGGTGGCTCCACCTGCGGAGCGCATCATCCTGGGCATCGACCCGGGCACCACGGTGATGGGTTTCGGCGTGCTCCTGGTTGAAGCGGGCCAAGCGCGCCTGCTCGAAGCCGATGCCATCCGCTTCCCCAGCAGCGACAACCACACCTTGAAGCTGCGCGCCATCTTCCGCGAGACCTTGGCCATCATCGAGCGGCACAAGCCCGATGAGCTGGCCATCGAAGCGCAGTTCTTCGGCAAGAACGTGCAGAGCATGCTCAAGCTCGGTCGGGCGCAGGGCGTGGCCATCGCCGCTGCGCTCCAACGCGAGCTGGCGGTAACCGAGTACGCGCCCAAGCGCGTGAAGCAGAGCATCACCGGCAACGGCAATGCCAGTAAGGAACAGGTGGCCGCCATGCTGCTCAGCATACTCAGGCTGAACAAGCTGCCCGCCAGCACCGACGCCACCGATGCCGTCGCCGTGGCGGTGTGCCATCATTTCGCTTTCACCGGCGCGAGCGTGCGCAAGACCTCTGGAGGCGGCGGAAAAGGCGGCTGGGGGGCGTTCATCCGCGCCAACCCTGATCGGATCCGCTAAGCCCGGCGGATGCGCTCGGCAAGCGCGGCCAGCTCCTCGTGCGACCGCTGCAGCTTGGGCCGGGTGAAATCCATGTCGCTCATTCGGTCGAGCGGGATGAGATGGACATGCGCGTGCGGCACCTCAAGCCCGATTACGGTGATGCCGATGCGGTCGCAGGGCACCACGCGCTGGATGCGGCGGGCCACCTCCTGCGCGAAGGGCATGATGGCGGCCAGCTCCCGCTGGGGCAGGTCGAAGAAGCGGTCAACCTCCTGCTTGGGCACCACCAAGGCATGCCCATCGCGCAGCGGGGCGATGTCCAGGAAGGCTAGGAACCGATCATCCTCGCCTACCCTATGGCACGGGATCTCGCCGTTGATGATTCGGGTGAAGAGGCTAGGCATTGCCCAGGCTGATCTCGATGATCTCGAAGCGCGTGGTGCCCGTGGGGGTCACCACCTCGGCCACCTCGCCGCGCGCCTTGCCCAGCAAGCCCTTGCCGATCGGTGATGTCACGCTGATCTTGCCCAAGCGCACGTCGGCCTCGCTCTCGGCCACGATGGTGAACTCGCGCTCGCTGTTGTTGTCCACGTGCCGCACCATCACGCGGGTGTGGATGTACACCCGGCTGGTGTCCACCTGCGTG
>CAZJTB010000061.1:0-9667 GCA_964548485.1 uncultured Chryseobacterium sp.
TCGGCACGGGCCGCAGCGCTGGTGCCGTTGCCCACGCTGAACAAGCGGTCGAACGAGTTGAAGCCTGTGGCACTCAATGGGGCATACGTGGTGTTGAATTGCCCAAAGACGGTTTCTGCGTACGATGGCGCAATCACATCTCTGCCGATCGCATTGGAGTACGAGCCTGTGGCGGAGGAAGCCAAACCCCAGGCTGTGGAGCCTTCGCCGGAGGCCAGGGTGCTGAAGCCCCATGCTGTGGCCTCCGTGCCAGAGGCCAATGAGCCGGTGCCCCATGCCGTGCTGTTGATGCCGCTTGCGGTGTTGTTCGAACCCCATGCCATGGCAGCCAGGCCCGAGGCTTGTGCGCTGCCGAAGGCGGCAGATTGCGCGCCAACGTTGATGTCATCCCAAATTGTTCCAACAGCGCGGCCAGCCCGGAATGCCGCCTTGCGGGGGTTCCACACCATGCGAACACCAGGCCCGGTTGGCGCCAGCGCTCCAGCGTTCAGTGTGCCCGTCGAAACCAAACCATCCGTGCCGGCGATGGTAACCGCCCCAGCATCCGCAGTGATTGTTCGGCCTGCGCCCGGCCCCCCGAAGTCATAGGCCTGATCCAGCGTGCCGCCGCCCACCAGCGGCACCCACGCAAGCCCATCGAAGTACTCGAAGCGCGCGTTGGTGGTGTTGTAGATCACCAGGCTCGTGGCGGGCGCGGCGATGGCGTTGCGCTGCACGGTGGTCATGCGCGGCAGCAGGAGGCCCTTGCCCGTGCTGGTAAGGTCCAGTAGCGCGCTGGCATCGGGCGTGGGGTTGTTGATGCCCACGCCTTGGGCGATCGCCTGAGTGGTGAAGAGGAACGCGATACCGGGGAGGAGCTGGCGCAGCATGCGAGCGGTGTCTGTGCTTGCAAAGCTCACCGGACAGGCATCCGGCATCAATAGAACTTTGGTTGACAAGGCCCGTGGTTGTGGGTTGAAGGTTGAATCCGACGCGCAAGGCCAATGCGCTTGGGTTGAGGGTTGCAGGTTGGCGTCAACCCTCAACCATTCATCAACCCTCAACCTTCAACGTTCAGCTCCAACCTTACTCACCCCCCCACCTGCCGCTCGAAGAAGCGATTGACCGCCTCCGTTCGGTTCACCACGTGCAGCTTGCCATAGATGCGGTGGATGTTCTGCTTCACCGCGCCTTCGGAGATGCTGAGGCGGGCGGCGATCTCCTTGTAGAGCAAGCCTTGCGCGAGCAGCTCCAGCACCTCGAATTCACGCGTGCTCAATTCGTGGGTGAGCGCATGCGGCTGAGGAGCAGCCGGCCTGAAGTGCTTCACCACGCGCCTGGCCACGCTCATGCTCATGGGCGATCCGCCGGCATGCACATCGCGCACGGCCTCCACGATCTGGTCGGGCGAGGAGTTCTTCAGCAAGTAGCCGTTAGCGCCGGCCTTCAAGGCTTCATAGACCTTGTCGTCTGTGTCGTTCACGGTGTACATGAGGAACTGGGCGCTAGGCCAGCGCTGGCTCAGCTCGCGCACGCCTTCGATCCCATCCTTCCCCGGCAGGTTGATGTCCATGAGCACCACATCGGCGGTACCGGCGCCATTGAGCGCCAGCGCCTCTTCCACCGAGCCGTGCGCGCCCTTGAAGGCGATGCCCGGCGTGGCCAGGAATACGGCTGTGAGCAGTTCCCGGATGCGCTCATCGTCCTCGACGATGCGCAGGGTGATGGTGTCATCCACGAGGCGAAGGTGGCTCAATGCACGGAGCCCATCAAGCTAACTTTTGTTCGGCCACCGGGGCATGCAGCCGCAGGGTGGTGCCTTGTCCGTTCATCCCCGGGGTGAAGCTGATGGATGCTCCGATCATCTCAGCGCGCTTCCTCATGTTGATCAGGCCATGCCCATGCTCGCGTCGCGGCTGCATGCCTCTGCCATCATCGGCTACTTCGATCGCGAGTCCATCGCGCCACTCCAGACTGAGCCGCACATGGCTTGCTCCGGCATGCTTCACCACGTTGTGCAGGGCTTCTTTCACGATGAGGAAGAGGTTCCGGCGCTCTTTGGTGGTGAGCATGCGGTCCGGCATGTGGCCTGCAAGCACCTCGGTCGCGATGCCGTGCGCATCGAGATAGGCCCGTGCGTGCGCTGCGATGTAGGCCACAAGGTCATCGAGGCTGCCTTGGTCATCCTGCAGTGCCCAGATGATGTGGCGCATGCTGGCGATGAGTTCCTCCGCCGAGCTGGCCTGCTCGCGCAGCAAGGGCGCCATGCCATCGACCTTGCCCTGCTGCAAGGCCATCTCGCTGCGGAGCTTCAGCGCGCTGAGGCCCACGCCGAGGTCGTCGTGCAGGTCGCGGCTCACCTGATCGCGCACGCGCAGCTCGGCGATGGTGCGCTCCTGCTCGGCGCGCTGGGCGTGCAGCTCAGCCAGGTGCCGCTGGTGGCGCTGGCGGGCGCTCACCACCAGGTAGATGCCCGTGAGCGCGGCGAAGGCGAGCACGCCCGCCACGATCAGCAGCAGGCGCGTGCGCCGCTCGCCCGCCAGGCGCGCTTCCATGCGCTCACGCTCCATGCGCTCCACCTCCAGGGCGTTATCGGCGCGGATCAGCTCGGCCTGCGTGGCCAGCGCCGAGCGGATGTTGTTGGCGGTTATGGTGCTGTCGATGCGGTGCCATGCGGCCATGTGGCCGAGCGCGCGCTGGGGGTCGCCGATGGTGCGGCAGGCCTGCGCGGCCATGCGGGCGAAATTGCGTTGGGTGACCAGGCCGATCCCGGCGCGATGGGACTGGAGATAGTCGTTCGCATGCTGGAGCGCTTCGCGCGCCTGCGCGCCTTGTCCTGCCTCGGCGAGGGCCAGCGCGCGGCCCACCAGGGCATCCACGCCGATGTCGTGGTCGCGTGCGGCATCGGCCGTGGCCCAGGCAAGGTCATACCTCGCAAGCGCGGAATCGGCATGGCCGGCCTTGAGCGCGATGTTGCCCAAGGTCCAATGGGCCACGGCGATGGCACGCGCCGCTTCCACCTGCTCGGCCAGTCGAAGCGAGAGCCGCGCATGGTGGCGGGCGCTGTCGAGCATGCCCAGCGCGTTGAGGTAGCTGCCCAGGTTGCCGTGGATGTGATGCAGCTCCGTGACCGGGTAGCGCGCTGCGGGTTGGTGCGGGAACCAGTCCAGGGCGGAACGCAGGTAGGGCAGGGCCTGCCGGCTGTCCTGGATGTTCTCGTGGAGCAGGCCCTTCAGGTTGAGCGCATTCGCGATGAGCGTGCTGTCGCCAAGCCGTTGCGCCAGCCATTCCGCCTCCTCCAGGTCGCGCATGGCCTCGTTGAAGAGGCCTTCGTAGTAGAGCACCTCGGCGCGGTAGGCGAGCAGGTAGTGCCGCTCCTCATGGTCCTTGTCGGGGTCGGTCTGCGCCAGCGCCGCGTTCAGCAGCATGGTGGCCGAATCGCCATGGAAGGCGTCCATCTGGGCGATGATGCGCGCCATCTGGCGGTCCAGTTCGGCATTGGCGAAGGGCGGCAGCTTCCGCATGCCGAGCACGGAGGGCTGGGCCACCGCGCCTGCTGCGGCCAGGCAGGCCACCGTCAGGGCCAGGCCGAGCGCGCGTAGGCTCATCGTCCGAAGTAGCGGTTCACCGCCTCGGTGCGGTTCTGCACGTGCAGCTTGCCGTAGATCCGATGGATGTGCTGCTTGACGGTGCCGGTGGTGATGCCCATGCGCTCGGCGATCTCCTTGTACAGGAGCCCTTGCGCGAGCAGCTCCAGCACATCGCGCTCCCGCTCGCTGAGGGCGTCATCGCCATTCGCCGCTGCCGCCGGCCTGAACTGCTGCACCACGCGGCGCGCCACATGGGCGCTCATGGGGGCGCCGCCCGCCACGAGCTCGCGCACGGCCGCGAGGATCTCGTCGGGCGTGCTGCTCTTGAGGATGTAGCCGTTGGCGCCGGCCTTCAGCGCCTCGAACACGCGTTGGTCATCATCGTGCACGGTGTACATGAGGAACTGGGTGCCGCTGCACCGCTGGCTCATCTGGCGCACGCAGTCGATACCGCTCTGTCCGGGCAGGTTGATGTCCATGAGCACCACATCCGGGCAGTTCGCAGGGAGCCTCAGCAGGGCGTCCTCGGCGGTGCTGTGCACGGTGAAGGGCTCCAGGCCCTCCTCGAATAGGAAGAGGGAACGGAGGGTCTCGCGGATGGTGCCGTCATCCTCCACGATGCTCACGCGTATCGGTCCGGTCGCCGTCATGCTCGTTCGCCAGGGCCTGTTCATGCAGGCGCGGTGGCAAAGCTGGGGGTCGGAGGCGCCGCCGCCAATAGAACGAAGGTTAGGGGTGGGCCAGGGGAACATGGATCGCGATGACCGTGCCTGCATCCGACCGGGCGGCGAAGGCGCCGCCCACCTCCTGCATCCGCTTGCGCATGTTCCGCATGCCGTTGCCCGTGCCCGCATCGGCGGCCTTGGGCAGGCCGATGCCATCATCGGCGATGGTGATGCTCAGCCCTTCGGCCCACGTGGCGCTGAGGGTGACGCGGCTGGCCTGGGCGTGCTTCATGCAGTTGTGCAGGGCCTCCTTCAGCACCAGGTGGATGTTTCGCCGCTGATGCGCCGAGAGCGGGGCGTCGGGGATGCCCACGGCCACGCGCACGTCGATCTCCAGCCCATGCTGGGCGCAATAGCCGCGGGCATAGCTGGTGGTGTAGGCCAGGAGGTCGTGCACGGCGCCCTGCCCCTCATCCATGGCCCAGATCATCTGGCGCAGGTTGGCGATGAGCTCGCCGGCCATTGCGGCGAGCGAGGCCAATTGGTCGCGCTGTGAGGGGTCCTTCTCCATCCGCAGGGCCATTTCGCTGCGGAGCTTCAGCCCGCTGAGGCCGGCGCCCAGGTCGTCGTGCAGGTCGCTGGCGATGCGCTCACGCTCACGCAGCACGGCCTGCTCGCGCTCGAAGCGTACCTGTTGCTCTCGCAAGCGTGCCTGCAGATAGACGCGGAAACCGATGAAGGCCGCCAGGGCGATGAGCAGCGCGATTCCGGCACGGAACCACCAGGTGGCATGGATCGGTGGCAGCACCACGATCGGGGAGGTGGATGCGGTGATGCCCCATGTTGCGCCGTCCGTGCTGGCCGCCACCTCGATGACATGCTTGCCTGCGGGCAGGTCGAACAGATCGATCCGCTGCGCTTGGCCAATCTCCTTCCAGCCGCTATCAAGCGGCAGCACCCGGTAGCGGAACAGGAGGGGCGCGCCGGGCATGGCTCCGGTTGCACCGAGCTCCAAGGCCAGGGCTTTCCGGCTTGAGGCCAGCTCGAGCTCGGGTGGCGGCCCCAAGGTGTTGCCACCGTTGATCTGGTGCCCGGTAATGGCAGCGCGCGGCATCACATGCTCCGCCAGGGGTATGCGCGGGTCATGCAGCACGATGCGAACCCCCAATCCGAAAAGGACCCGCCCGTCGGGCAATTCGGCCAGGCCTTCGGCCAATCCACGCTGGTCCAATCCCTTGGGCAGCGGCAGGGGAATCATGGTTCGCTGACCCGATGGCATGCGCGCGATGCCCCGATCGGTCACCGTCCACAGGGTGCCATCGCGCGCGAAGTGCAGGTCCATCACCCGGGCACCGGGCAAGCCATCGCGCCGGGTCACGAAACGCGTGGAGGCATCCTTCGGATCCAGCACCACGATGCCTTGCTCATGGGTGCCCAGCCAGATCCGGCCATCGGGCGCCTCGGCCATCACGCGGACGACCCCGCCCACGTTCGCTCCGCGGCCATCTTGGATGCCCCGCCATCGGCCTTGCTCAAGCACGGCGATGCCGCCGCCATCGTTCATGCCCACCCAGTGCTTCCCTGTGCGATCGCTGAGCCAGCACAGCAGCATCCGACTCGGCAATTTCCCATATGGGCCCTCCACCGTGTCCACACGTTCGCAGGGCAACGCCTCATCGAAGGGGCAGCGCCAGAGCCCGTTGCGCCAGGTGCCCACCCATCGAGCATCATCATCTTCGACGAAGAAGGTGCAGCTGCGTGGCTTATGATGCTCGGTTCGAGACCCCATCCGAGCATCCGCGCGAGCGCGCCAGGTGCTCGGGTCGATCCAATAGAGGCCGAAGCCAGTGCAAACGGCAATCATGCCGTTTCGGCTCACAGCCAGGCTCCTGACCATGTTGGCGGCCGCATAGCCCGAGTCAGAAGGATGCAGGAAGGTCCATTGAATCGGAGCGGTAGCGCCATCAGAAAGCCGGAACAGCCACACGCCTCTGTCCGTGCCGGCCATCATGGTGTCCGCTGACAAGGGCAGGAGCACGTTGATGCCTGCGCCTGACAGCCGGTGCGGAAGCAGCTGGGTGGCCCGCCTTGCAGCGCGGAGCACCCTGATGCCATCTGAGGTCGCGAACCATCGGTCGCCATTGCTCGCGGGGAGGAAGAATGAGCAGCCTTTTCCAGGGATTGCTCCTGGCTCATTGGCAGAATGCGCTATTTCACGCCATTCGCCTCTCGCCTCGCGATGGAAGAGCCGGTAGGTCCATGTAGAAAGCCAATGGGTGCCATCGGCATCGAACGATTGCCAGCGGAGATTGAACTTGTTGTTGCCGGGGTCGATGGTTGGCTGCGGAAGAAGTTCGCCTCCGCCCAGCCCTAATGCCCAGAGGGTGTAGCCATGGTCGGCATGGAACCAAAGGGTATCGTGATGAACCCACGGCGCGGTCACGGCCCCACGCACGCTCCAAGGCCCTTCGATCGATTGGCTACGATGATCGCTCCATCGGTTGGTGCGCGCGCTCCATGCAGCAAGGCCATCGCTGGTGGCAGCCCAGAGCACTTCCCGCACGGCATCCCAGTGCAGGCCGTTCTGCACGTTGCACGATCCCGCCGGCCCGGCCCCAGGTGGCTGTCCCTGCACACTACGGAACAGCTTCGTCCGCAGGTCGAATCGGTAGAGCCCATCCTCCGTCAGCGTCCAGATGATGGAGTCGCCGATGGGCACCACCTGCCGCATGCGATTGGCCTGCACCGCCTTCGATCCGGTGGCCGCGATGCGATGCGTGCGGAACGTTCCGTGCATGCCATCGAAGCGCGAGAGCCCGCTCATGGTGGCCAACCAAATGGTGCCATTGGCATCCTGGGCGATGCCGTTGACCTGGTCGTGCCCCAGGCTCGTGGTATCGGCCGGGTCGTGGTGGAAGTTGCGGATGCGGGTTCCCTCCAAGCGCGAGGCCCCGGTGCTGGTGCCCACCCAGATGAAGCCCTCGCGATCCTCCAGCAGGCAGAAGGCCTCATCGCCGGCCAGGCCATCGGCGGCCGTGATGGCATCGAAAAGGAATGCCTGCGCGCCCGCGCTGCGGCCGATGATGAGCAGCATGGCCACCGCAACGGAGCGGACAAGATGGGAGAGGCGCTTCATCGCTTGGGGTGATGCGCGTGCCGTTCAGTTACGGCTTGGCCGGAACCGCTCACGCCCCGTGAGCAGATGCCACCAGAGGATGAAATCGCTCGCCAGGCTGTATCCTGGATAGCGGAAGGTGGCGGGGGTGTTCTTCTCGAAGAAGCAGTGGCCCACCCATGCGAAGCCGTACCCGCCGATCGGGATCAAGGCGAGCCACCAGGCACTTTGCAGCGCGATGGCAAGCCCGATCCAGAGGACGATGAGGCTCGTGCCGGTGAAATGCAGCATGCGGCTCACCGGATGCTGGTGCTCGCTTAGGTAAATGGGGTAGAACTCCGCCAGCGACCTGTATCGCTCGTTCCTGTCATCCGTCATGGTGCGGGCCTTGGGAATGGTCCAATTTAGGACGGCTGAAACAAACCGCCTGACCATGTTCCACCTGTTGCTCGCCCCAGTTCTCCTGACCGCATCGCTCTCCTCCATCGCGCCCTCCGTTCCGATTGCACAAGCGCAGGATGTGCAGGTGGTGCTGCGCATCCCGGCCTTCGATCAAGGTGGCCAGGACCGGCTCACGCGCGAGGCAGCCCGCAACGCCTCGGTCGCCATCGAGTACGCCTGCTTGTGGAGCGGCGTGGTGGTGCTGAAGTACACCGAGGTGGCCATCGCCGATCGCGCCGATGCCATCACGTTCACCCGTCGGCTGCTGGAAGCAGCCGGCATCCGGCAAACGCCGGAATTCCTGCATGTGCACCTGGAGCCGAGAGGCGGCGGCAAGTGCTAGCGGGCGATGATCACCCTGCCGAGGGCGCGCCCATCCGCGAGCACGACATAAGCACCGGGAGCCAGGTTATTCGCAGGCACCTGGATGGACTGGGCGCCCGCGGGGCGGTGATTCCATGCGCAGCGGCCGGATGCATCGCAGAGGCGCAGATCCTGATAGACGGCGACGCCGGTAATCGTGAATGACTCCGTCGCTGGGTTCGGATGGATGCTCGCCTGGCGGATTGAGTGCTGTGCCGCCAGCCCCGCGTTCACATCCGCTTCCACGCAGATGGTGAAGGTGCCGGCTTCCGATCCGCCGCCATTCCATACCCGCACGAGGTAGTCGGTGTTGGGCTCCAGGCCGGAAAGCGGCAATGTGCCATTGACTTCCGCGGCGCACGCCAGGTACACCGGCGTGCTGCATGCCGCGTAGATGGCGGCATGCAGCACCTGGGCCGTGGCGGTCTCGAGGTGGAGCACATGGTCGGCACCGGCACCACTGTTGAAGGCATACCACACATCCACGATGTTCGCGTAAGGGTCGCACGGGGGATTGGGCACCGCTGGGGCGAAGGCGCACGCATTCGTGCCTGTGCTGCTCTCGCAGCCGCCCAATTGCTGGACCGCGAGCAAGGTGGCGTCTGCGCAGGCATCATTCTCCTCGGCCGGGCAAGGCGCCGCGCAGTCCAGGCTCAACGTGAACGCGCCTTGCTCCTGACCGTACCCATGCACCAGCACGAGGTATTCCAGACCGGCCGCTGTCTGGAACGTGAGGCTGCTCGTATTGCCCGGGCAGGCAGGCCCATCGTCGTTGCCCGCCACGCAGATAAGGCTGCTGCAGCTCCCGGTGAAGACGCTGATCTTGGTGTCGTAGCCGCTGCCACTGCAGGTGCTCAGGGTCATGTCCTGGCCGTTGCCCAGGATCGCGTACCAGAGGCCGGCCGTGGTGATGTTGGCGCTGCCGCAATGCGGGCCGGGCGAGAAGATGCCTTCGGTGGTATTGCCGTTCACGTTGCCCCCGCAGGCGAGCGGTAGGGCGCCGGAGCAGAGCGCGTTCACAGCGGGAGGCTCACTCAGGGTGGTGAAGATGATGGGGCCCACCGCTGGGCTGTCGCCAGAGGCGCATTGCTCCACCACGTAAACATCGTATGCGGTGCCGGGCTCAAGGCCCGTGATCGCCACGGGAGGCCCATCAACCCCGGTAGCGCCGCTTATGGTGGTGCCCGCACCGGGCACGAAACCCGAAGGGCCGTATTCAAGCGAGAAAGTGCTTCCCGGATTCGGCGAGGACCACGAGATAGAGGCTGTCACATCCGTAGCGAAGGCCTGGACCGATGTCGGCGCACCGCAGCTCAGGCAGCTAACGGAAATGATGAAGGGGCCTGTTTCGCCATTGTAACCCTGCACCAGCGCATGGTACGCCTGCCCGGCCACGCTGTTGAAGGTCACGGTGGAGCAGAGCACTTCCGGGCCCGCATCATCATTGCCCTCCACGCAGACCAGCGCGTCGCAGGGGCCGGCGCTGAACGCGCTGAACGCGGCGGCCATGGTCG
>CAZJTB010000062.1:0-9534 GCA_964548485.1 uncultured Chryseobacterium sp.
CTGCCGAGCATCGGTTTCCAATGCTTCCGCAGGGCGCCCGCATGGCGCAGCAGGAGGGGGGCCAGCGCGAGCCACGCGATGCTGATGCGCGCTGTGGCCAGCTGCCAAGGCGTGAGCACCGGGGCGCCCTCGTGGTAAAGGCCGCGCTTCATCAGAATGAAGCTGCTGCCCCAGATCAGCGCCAGCAGGCCCAGCAGGAGCCAGGTGCCCCCGGCGCGTTCAGCTTTCATAACAGGGCGCGAAGCTATCCGCCCGTCTCCGGGGTACATTTGTAACCGATTCAGGGGCCTGCCCGTCACATGATCGAGAATCACCCGGAGCCATGCGCACGAACCGCTTCCTTATCCCCGCGTTGATCGCAACCGTGATGGCGGCCTGCAGCGGCAAGGCGCCTGTGCAAGAGGCGGCAGCCGATGTGGCCCGCACCGTGCACGAGGTGGCCATCACCAGCGGCGATCCGGTCACCATCGCCGACATGAGCATCGAAGGCATGAGCTGCGAGATGATGTGCGGCGGCGCCATCAAGAAAGCGCTGGCCAAGCTGGGCGTGCAGGGCACCGAGATCCGCATGAGCGAGGACGACAGCCCGAACCATGCCATCGTGACCTACGATGGCGGCAAGCTCACCGATGGCCAGCTCATCGAGGCCATCCACGCGCTGCATGACGGACAGTACAAGGTGGTGGCCATCGACATCACCAGGCAGGTGAAAGGCGGGAGCGGCACGGGCGAGAGCACCAAGGCGAAAGCCGATGAGGATGCGCGTAGCGTCCTCTCACCCAAGGAAATCGTGTTGCCGAGCATCCTGGCCTTGATTGGTCGTCTGCTGCGCATCTGAACGCATTCGAGAAGCGATCGAATCGGGGGCGATGAGCCCCCTTCTTCGTCATGGCGCGCGAACGAATGCTGCGATGCGGTGTTCCTACTTTCGGCCGCCGAAATGGAAGAGCGTTCCCGCTTGCGCCCCGTGGTGATTTGGCTGCTCGCCGGCTGCGCCATGATTGCGCTCATGGTGGTGATCGGAGGCATCACCCGGCTAACGGGCAGCGGCCTTAGCATCACGGAGTGGGATCCCATCATGGGTGCGCTGCCGCCCTTGGATGAAGCGGCATGGCAGGCGGCCTTCGACAAGTACAAGCAGATTCCTGAATACCAGTTGGTGAACAGCCACATGCAACTGGACGAATTCAAGGAGATCTTCTTCTGGGAATGGGCCCACCGCAATTGGGGGCGCTTGATGGGCATCGTGTTCCTCGTTCCCTTCGTGGTCTTCTGGCGCAAGGGGCTGTTGAAGGGTTGGCTGATGCGGCGCGCGCTCTTCATCATGCTGGGCGGCGGCATCGTGGCCAGCCTCGGCTGGTTCATGGTCATGAGCGGCTTGGTTGACCTGCGCGATGCCAATGGTCTGCTGCTGGTGGATGTGAGCCATTTCCGCCTGGCCATCCACCTGTGCGCGGCCTTCACCGTGTTCAGCATGGTGCTGTGGACCGTCTTCGACATCCGCAGCGGAAAGCGCGGCTTCATGGGCGATGGGTCGGCGGCGGGCGCCTGGGCGCGCGCGCTGCTCCTGCTGCTCGCGGTGCAGATTGCCTGGGGCGCCTTCACCGCGGGCCTCGGAGCGGGGCGCATCCACAACACCTGGCCCTTGATGGATGGCGCTTTCATCGCCGAGGGCGCCTTCGGCCAAGGCTCGCTGTGGAGCAGCATCGCGGAGCATAAGGCCGGTGCGCAGTTCGTGCACCGCAACCTGGCCTGGCTGGTGGCCGCTGCGATCATCGCCTTCGCTTGGCGCAATCGCCAGCAGGAAGGGCTGCCGTGGCGGCTGCTCATCGGAGCCGTGCTGCTCCAGTTCGCGCTGGGCGTCATCACCGTGCTCACGCAAGTGCATATCGCGCTCGGCGTGCTGCATCAATTCGGCGCGCTGGCGCTGCTGGCCGCGCTGCTCAAGGCGTTGCACGTCACGGGGCGCCCCACCGCAGCGTAGCGGCCAGGTGCCGCATGTCGGCGCGCAGGCGCGCGGTCACCGGCGCGAGCGAATCGGCGTTGGGCCGTGCATCGAAGTACAGTGCGCCGTAGAGGAAGTGGTTGGTGCTGTCGGTGAGGTAGAACACGAAGGGGCTTGCCGCATCGCCTTCCACGTCGAAGAGCGTTCCGTACACGCGGTGCTCCGGATGCTGGGCGCGCTCGCTGCGGATGCGGGTGGCCTTCAGCTCGTGCTTCCGCTTGAAGGCGTGCGCATCGTCGATGAGCTGCGGCAGGTTGCCCTGCACGGGGCTGTAGGTGAGGTGCATGGTGGCGCGCTGCCCGGCGAAGCGCAGGTCGTACCAGCGCGCGGCGCCTTCGGCGTTCCGCTCGGCCATGCGGGCGTAGGTGGGCAGCTCGGCGGTGAAGGGCGCGCCCTCCTGCTGCCAGCCGGAATAGGCTTGCGGCGGCAGGTCGAGCCGGGGCCAGCCCTTGGGCTTGGGCACGGGCTCGTCGCCGCAGGCCATGAGCAGCAGCGGGGCGAGCAGCAGGGCGCTAGGACCTCGCTTCATCGGCCATCATCAGTTTCACGCGGCGGATGCGCTTGTTGTCCGACGCCTCGATGGTGAAGGTGAGGTTTCGCAGCCGCACGATCTCGCCCTTCTTGGGGATGCGGCCTGTGAGCTCCAGCACGAAACCGCCCAGGGTGCCGCTCTCCCCTTTGTTCTCCTCGAACACCTGGCCGTCGATGCCCAGCACGCGGTACACATCGGTGAGCGGCGCGCGCCCCTCGAATACCCAGGTGCGGTCGTCGAGCTTGCTGTAGATGAGCTCCTCCTCATCGAACTCATCGGTGATATCGCCCACGATCTCCTCAATCACGTCCTCCAGGGTGATGATGCCGCTGGTGCCGCCATGCTCATCCACCACCACGGCGAGGTGCACCTTCTCCTGCTGGAACTCCTTCAGCAGGTCGTCGAGCTTCTTGTTCTCGGGCACGAAGTAGGGTTCGCGCAGCAGGGCGTGCCAGTTGAATTCATCCTTGCCGATGTGCGGCAGCACGTCCTTGATGTAGAGCATGCCCACGATGCGGTCGAGGGTCTCCTCGTAAACCGGCACGCGCGAGAAGCCGCTGTCAACGATGGCGGCAAGGAGCTGCTTGAAGGAGAGCTCCTTCTCGAAGGCCACCACCTCGGTGCGCGGGCGCATGATCTGCTTCACATCGAAGTTGCCGAACTTGACGATGCCCCGCAGGATGCGCTGCTCCTCGGCGGTGGTGCTGGCATCCTTGGTGAGCTCCAGCGCGTGCCCCAGCGCATCCACGCTGATGGGGTTGGCGGCGCGCTTCTGGTAGCGCTTCTCGATCCAGGTGGTGCTGCGCACCAGGGCCTCGCTCACCGGCTTGAAGACGTATCGGAGCGCGAGCAACGGGCCCGCCATCAGCTGGGCCACGCGCATGGCATTGGCGGTGGCGTACACCTTGGGCAGCACCTCGCCCACCAGCAGCAGCACGAAGGTGACCGCCAGCACCTGCACGGCGAAGAAGAGGTACTCGGGCATGCGCTCCACCTCCAGCAGCGACGATACCGCCACGGTGCTGAGGATCACGATGCCCACATTCACGAAGTTGTTCGCGATGAGGATGGTGGCCAGCAGGCGCCGTGGCTTGCTCAGCAGGTCGAGCACGCGCTGGCCCCATTGCCCGCCGCGCTCCTTCAGGTCGCGCAGCTGCGTGGGCGTTAGCGAGAAGAGCGCCACCTCGCTCGCGCTGAATGCGGCGCTGCACACCAGCAGCCCAGCGATCACCGCCAGGATGAGGGCGGTGGCCGCATCGAGCGGGCGCCAGTACAGGGCGAAGAGCGGAAGGAAGGAGGGAGGCTCCAAGCGGGAATGGTTCTGTTCAACCGTGCGGACGGCCTAGAAGGGCAGGTCGTCCACTTCATCCGCGAAACTGCCTGCCGGCGTGCTGGCCGGAGCCGATGCGGGCGGTTGCTGCGGCTGGCCCTGCGGCGCGCCACCAGCGTTCGCGCGGTCGAGCATGGTCATCTCGTCGGCATGGATTTCGGTGGTGTAGCGCGTGTTGCCGTCCTTGTCCTGCCATTGGCGGGTGCGGAGCTTGCCTTCCACGTACACCTTGCTGCCCTTGCGCAGGTACTTCTCCACGATCTCGGCCAGGCCGCGCCAGGCCACGATGCTGTGCCACTCGGTCTGCTCGCGCTTCTCGCCGGTCTGGCGGTCCTTGTACGTCTCGCTGGTGGCGATGCGGAAGTTGGCCACGGCGGCGCCGTTCTGCAGGTGCCGCACTTCGGGATCGGCGCCGAGGTTGCCGATCAGGATCACTTTGTTCACGCCTGACATGGGGATGGGCTTGGGCGGTCGAAGATAGCGGTTCGGTCAGGGGCGAGATTTTCGTGGCAGATGCCCTGGGCTAGGCGGAGGAAAAGGCCTGCTCGAAGAACTGGATGTACTTGCCCTCCTTGTTGGCTTCATCGAAGCTGAACTCCGGGTAGCCGCTCGCGGTGTTGGTACGCATGGCATCGAAGCTCTCGAAGCGCTGGCCGGTGATGTAGGCGATGCAGTGCTTCTTCAGTTCCCGGCGTTCCACTTGCCGGTTCAAGGCCGGATTGTTCCCATTCACGAGCGAGTTCACGCGCTGCTGATTCAGCCAGCGGTTGTATTCGCTGAGCTTCTGGTCGTAGGCGGCTTTCATTTGCACCACGAGGGCTCGTTTGCGCTCAACCACTGTATGGAAGCGATGGCTTGAAAGGCCTCTTGGCGGAGTTTCTCAAGCTCAGCTTTGTTCTTGAATCGTCCGTTCATTCTAACGGTCATCAGCTTCTCAGGTAGCTCCTGGAAGGCGACGAAGGACTTCGAGAAGACTGAGTCGCCCTCCACGCGAGCATCGTACTCGAATACGCCGTACCAACCTCCAAGGGGCGAGCAAATGTGTTTAGCGTACCTCCTTGTAATCTCTGTGCCATCAAATTCTTGATAGGAACGGGACTCTCCTCGGTAGTCATGCGTGTTGTGCTCATACGGTCCGAATTTCATATCCCCTCGGCAGTTAAAGGTCACTTGGACGCCAAGTGGGCCACGACGGTCGTTCGAGCTAAAGACGTAGTTCAAGATCTGAGATTGAATGAACCAATCTCCATCTGCTGGCAGTATGATAGTGCACATTTCAGCACCACTACCTCCATCGCTCCGAAGGGGGTGTCCAGATGGCCTTGGGGCACCTCTATCACATCGCACTGAGGACGACATGCGGTTAGCAGGACGACCACGCCTAGCAACATCGTCGACTTAGTGTGGTGAATCACTTGGTGTAGCGTATTCTCCTCCGCGTCATGGAGAAGGTTTCCTGCATGCTCCGGCGCTTCGCGGCAGCGGTTATCATGTATCCGCGCTCCTCATCCAGGTCCGGTCCGGCGAAATCCAGGACGCTCTTCACCTCTGCAGGGTCTTCGCCGAAAGTAGCCATTCCGTGCCTTGTAATCTTCTCCGAAAGCATCCATCCCGTGCCTCTGCATGGGTCTTGCCGCGCTGAGCCAGCGGGCGGGCGAGGCGATCATGCGGCCCAATCACTGGTACGCAACGGGATTACCAAGGCGCCCCCTTACCACCGACGAAGACATGCTCCTGATTGGCATCCAGCGGCGCGACGGGGTTGGGCCGTATTGAAATGAGTTGAGGTCAGCAGGTAATTCCGGCTCTGAGCCGCAGTGCCGGTCCCGCCTCTGCGGTAGTTCGACCAGCGCGCGCTAGAATCAACGCGCAGCGAGGTCCATGCGGAGGTTTTCGCGCGGGAGCGGCGATCAACGTTCGCTCGCGATTGAGTAGGACACCCTGTCTAGGCGAAGGGATAGCGGTTCGGTCAGGGGCGTAATCCTGCGAGCTGCCGCTCGATCAATCGCGGCAGCGCGTAAGCATCCAGTTCGCCCCAAGGCACCAGTCTCCAATCCAGAATCGGTTTGATGCCCTTCTGCGGTTCAACCTCCCAGAACATGGCCTGGATCACCTGATGGCTCAGCACGTGCTTCACCGGGCCATCAATCCGCTTCACGCTGGCATAATGGCCATGCTTCTTCAGCACGGAGGCCGTCGCTGGCTTCTCCGTCTCGATCAGCGGCAGCTCCCAGAGCCCCTGCCAGATGTCCTTGCCTGTGCGCTTGCGCAGGTAGATGCCGCCGTTCGCCTCGATGAGCAGGTAGTTGAAGTGCCGCGTGCGCGTCTTCGTTTTCCCGCTCTTCTCGGGTAGTTCTGCGATGCGCCCTTCGGTCTTGGCGATGCACTTGCGTGCCAAGGGGCAATCGCCGCAGCGCGGGTTCTTCGGCGTGCATACCGTAGCGCCGAGCTCCATCACCGCCTGATTGTGGTCGCCGGGGTGCTCGCGGGAGATGAGCTCCGCGGCCAGCGCCCGGAACTCCTTCTTCCCGGCGGTGCTGTCGATCGGCGTGGCGATGCCGAAGACGCGGCTCAGCACCCTGTACACGTTGCCATCAACCACCGGCTCTGCCTTTCCAAAGCAGATGCTGGCGATGGCTGAAGCTGTGTAGTCGCCCACGCCCTTGAGCTTCAGCAAGGCCGCATGACTGGCCGGGAACTGCCCGCCGTGTTCTTGCACGACCTGCTGAGCAGCGGTGCGCAGGTTGCGGGCCCGGCCGTAATAGCCCAACCCTTGCCAGAGCCGAAGCACCTGGTCCTCAGAGGCCTTGGCCAGGTCGCCCACGCTGGGGTAGCGCTGCACGAAGCGGTGCCAGTAGGCCGTGCCCTGATCCACCCGGGTCTGCTGCAGGATGACCTCGCTGAGCCAGATGCGGTACGGTTCGGGCGTTTGGCGCCAAGGCAGCGGGCGCTGGTGCTCGCGGTACCAGGGCAGCAGGGCCCGACTGAACCATGAACGGCTTGACATACAGGCACAAAGATGGGTTGCGGGTGCGGCTTGCCCGGCTATATTTGCGCCCCCAAATCAATCAGGGCTATGACCAAGGCAGAGCTGGTGGGCATCATATCGAAGAAGACGGGCATCGAGCGGATGATCGTGCTGGCCACCGTGGAGGCCTTCATGGACGAGGTGAAGAACCAGCTCGCCGCCGGTGAGCCGGTGCACCTGCGCGGCTTCGGCAGCTTCATCGTGAAGCACCGCGCCCAGAAGACCGGACGCCTGCTGGCCCAGAACACCACCATCATCATCCCGGCCCACGACATCCCGGCGTTCAAGCCCGCCGATGTGTTCGTGGACCAGGTGAAGAACCGGTCGGCGAAGCCAGAAGGGCAATGATGGGATTGGGGAAGCCGCAGTGGGTGGCCCTGGCCATCGCGGCGGTGGCGGTCGTTCTTTTGTTGTTGATGCCCCGGACACCTTCGGGGAAGCAGGGTGAGGCGCCGGCCATCACGCCGTCGAAGGCTCGGATGATGGAGGCCATCACCCTGGTGAACGGCTCGGAGCCCATGCGCGGCATCCAGATGCTGCGGAAGATCGTGGAGGAGGAGCCGGATAACGCCGAGGCGCATTGGCACCTGGGCCTCTTCTCCGTGCAGAGCGGCCAATTGGACAAGGCGCTGGACCGCTTCAAGAAGGTGCGCGACCTGGATGCGGAAGGCTTCCCGGACGTGTGGTACTATCTGGGGCGCACCTATGCCACCATGGACAGCATCGATCAAGCGATCGGCTGCCTGCGGCGGTACAGGACATTGGTAGTTGAAGACACGGCCATCACCCGTCAGGTGGATGGCTTCTTGAAGGAATTGGAAGGACACGTACACGAACACTGAAGAGCACATGCCCTGCGGAAAGAAGCGGAAGCGCCACAAGATGGCCACCCACAAGCGCAAGAAGCGCCTGCGGAAGAACCGCCACAAGAAGAAGCTCCGGTAGGATCCGGTAGCGGCATCGTGGGCTAAGGGCTTCGCGCCCTCGCTCGCGGCTGCTCGGCGCGCGCTCGCGCGCCCGTTTCCATGCACACCAATCGCACCATCGCGTGAGCGTCGATCTGGTCATCCGTTCCCAGGGTGGCGAGGTGGCCATCGCCTTGCTCAAGGACAAGGTGCTCAGCGAGCTGCACCGGGAGAAGACCGAGCGCGGATTCGGCGTGGGTGATGTGTTCCTGGCCAAGGTGCGCAAGGTGGCTCCGGGCCTCAACGCAGCCTTCGTGGATGTGGGGCACGAGAAGGACGCCTTCCTGCACTACTTCGACCTGGGGCCGCAGTACCGCAACAGCTACAAGTTCGCCAAGGCAGCCGTGGCCGGCACCGTCACCAGCAGTTTGCTGGAGGATTGGAAGCTGGATGCCGACATCCCCAAGGACGGCAAGCTGGGTGACATCGTGAGCGCCAGCCAGAGCATCCTGGTGCAGATCGCCAAAGAGCCCATCAGCACCAAGGGTCCCCGTCTCACCGCCGAGGTCACGCTGGCCGGCCGCTACATGGTGCTGGTGCCCTTCATCAACAAGGTCAGCATCAGCAGCCGCATCACCGATGAAGCGGAGCGCAAGCGCCTGAAGGAGCTGATGCAGGCCATCCGCCCGAAGAACTTCGGCGTCATCATCCGTACCAACGCCGCCGAGAAAGACAGCGCCGACCTGGAGAACGACCTGAAGAACCTGCTCCAGCGCTGGGACGTGGTCTTCCGCAACCTCCGCCATGCACAGGCCCCGAAGAAGGTGCTCGGCGAGGTGGACCGCACCAACGCCGTGCTGCGCGATGTGCTCAACAAGAGCTTCACCGGCATCCATGTGGATGACGAGCTGCTGGCCGACGACATCCGCACCACGCTGCAGAACATCGCCCCCGAGAAGGCGGGCATCGTGAAGCACTACAAGGGCAGGATCGACATCTTCGACAACTTCGGGATCAACAAGCAGATCAAGCAGGCCTTCGGTAAGCAGGTGATGCTGAGCAGCGGCGCCTACCTGATCATCGAGAAGACCGAGGCCATGCACGTCATCGACGTGAACAGCGGCAGCCGCAAAGGCGGATCGCAGGCCCAGGAGAAGAACGCGCTCGACATCAACATCGAGGCCGCTAAGGAGATCGCCCGACTGCTGCGCCTGCGCGACATGGGTGGCATCATCTGCGTGGACTTCATCGACCTCTACGAAGCGGAGAACCGCCGCATCCTGCACAAGGCCTTGAAGGATGCCATGGAGGACGACAAGGCGAAGCACAATGTGCTGCCGCCTTCACGCTTCGGCGTCATTGAGATGACACGCCAGCGCGTGCGCCCCGAGACGGAGATCGACACCAGCGAGAGCTGCCCCACCTGCAAGGGCACCGGCGAGGTGCAGGCCCCGGTGCTCCTGATCGACGAGATCGAGAACACGCTCAACTACCTGCTCACCGAGAAGGACATGAGCGGCCTCACGCTCTGCGTGCATCCCTTCATCCACGCCTACCTCACCAAGGGCCTCTTCAGCATTCAGCGCAAGTGGTACTGGCGCTGGAAGAAATGGGTGAAGGTGAAGCCCGAAGGCGCGCTGCAGTACCTCGCGTACAGCTTCCAGGATGGGAGCGGGAATGAGGTGCCGGTGTGAGGCGGGGCGGAGGGGATGGCTGTCGATAAGTTCTGCTGAT
>CAZJTB010000063.1:0-9534 GCA_964548485.1 uncultured Chryseobacterium sp.
TCTCCTCGTATCCGAGGGGCTCAGTCCTTCACGAAGCGGGCATGGCCCATGGTGGTGCCGCCCTCATCGAGCACCTCCAGCAGATAGGCCCCCGACTCAATGGCCAGGTTGATCTCGAAGGGTGCGCTGCCAGCCTGCACACGGCCTGCACGCACCATGCGCCCACTGGCATCCACGATGCGCCATTGCCAGCCGTCCTCCATTTCATTCGCCGCCACCCACAGGCTACTTCCAGCCGGATTGGGGTACACCTGCACCGTGGCCATGGACCAACCGAAGCGCACGGGCACCACCTTGCTGTGCTGCACCGAGCCGTCCTCATCCACGATGCGGAGGCGGTAATGATTCAGACCTTGAAGGGGCTTCATGTCCTGGCTCTCGTAGCGGGTGAGCGTGCTGCGGTCGCCCATGGCCTGCACCTGCTTGAGGTCCTCGAAGAGGAGTCCATCGGTCGAGCGCTCCACCACGAAGTGCGAAAGCGCTTCCTCGCTGGCGGTGGTCCAACGCAATTGGGTGATCTGACCAGTGGCCACAGCATCGAACTCCACCAGCTCAATGGGCAGCACGCAGTCCAGGATGCTCGAAGGCGTGTTCTGCCAGGTCAGGTTGAAGGAAATGCCGTTCCTGGACCAATTGTCCACGTAGAGGATGTACAACTCGTTCGCATTGGCGCTGATCCACTGCGAGAATGGCGAGCCCACGGCGCCCACCGATGGCGTGAAGCTGCTCATGCTCAATCCGGTTGGACCCGTTGTGGCCGACCAGTTGCAGCGCAGCGGCGGGCCAGGCGGCGGACAAGGCGGCGTGCCCGGCGGATAAGGACCCCAGACGGCGAAGTCGTAGTCGGTTCCGACCGGCACACCCAAGGTGAATGCGATGTTCCCTGCCGTGTTCGTGGTGAATACGAACCAGGTGCCCTGCTGTTCGCCAGCCAAGCAGCCATCATTGGAAGGGGTCAGGTCAACCACATTGCCCGTGTTGGAGGGGTTGTAACTGATGCTTTGGTTGTTACAGATCACCTGAGCGCCCACGCAATCCGAGATGGGAGCGGGTGGCACGTTGCACGTGCTATTCACCGTCATGGAGTGCTGAGGGCCGGACGAAGGGGTGCTCGGACTGGTCCAGATGTTCGATCCATTGCTCGCGTTCAGCGCCCACGACACCTGGTTCTGGAAACCGCCCACGGCCGTGTAGCTGAGGGTGACCAATTGGCCCACCGCTGCGGTGAAGACAATGGTGGACACCGAGCCGTAAACCGTGTAGTTCGTGCAGCTGCCGCCGATGCACAGGGTCACGAAGCCGCCATTCCAGCCATCGCCCGCGCTGTCGTTGAGGCGCAGGGTGTACCAGCAGGGTGCGGGAACCTGCGGGTTGCGCGCGCAGATGGTGAAGGTGCCATCCGATACGGCTGCGTCGCGCCATACGCGGATGTAAACGGTCTCACCTGGGGTCAGCCCGGTGACATTCACCGTGGGCATGTTCGCATTATTCGCGCTGCCGCCTCCTGAGCAGCCATTCGCCACGCGGGTGAGCGCCAGGTTCGGGCAGGTGGTGCCGCCGGCCCGGTACACAGAGAGTGCCGCGTTCGTGAGCTGCAGGTCATCGGTATCGAACAGGAGCGAGCCGCTTGCAGGAACGACCGCGGTGAACCAGACATCGCTCGTGTATGGTCCGCCAGCGGGTGTGCAGGGGTACGTCGCGGCAGGGGTCTCGGTGATGCTCGTTACGCCGGGGGGCCAGGGGGAGGTGGTAGGTCCCAAGGTGGCGAACTGGGTGGAGAAGGGTGGCGGGAACACGCAGCCCAGGTTCACCGGCAGCGGGATGGCGCCGCAGGGATTGTCATTCGGAGGTGGCAGGTTCTGGACCGCGCAGATGCTCGCGGTCCCGAACACGGCAGTCTTGTTCCAAAGCCGGAGGAAATACGTGGTCGTAACGCCGGAGGTTGGCAAGGTGAGGGCCGGCATCAGGTTCACCGTGGGTACGGCGTCGTCGTTGCACATGCCGGGCACCAACGTCAAGGTGCCTGCGCAGGCCGTGCCTCCCGTGAGGGTGTAGGCGGCCATGGCCATGTCGTTCAATGAGCCCGCTTGGGTGTTGATGGCCACGGATTGCCCGGCAGGTACCGTCACGGTGAACCACACGTCGCCGCCCGCGATGGGCGTTCCACAACCCGGGGCGCCAGCTGTCATGGCCACGCTCAGCGGAAGCGCGTCCTGGGTGGTGAAGGGCGTGAGGCTGCAACTCGTGTTGATGGGCAGGTTGATGGCGCCGCAGGGGTCGTCGTTCGGCGGGGGAACCGGGTGGTAGGCGCAGATCTGGAAGGAGCCGCTGTTGATCAGGCCCGTATTGGACCACACCCGGATGTACACGGTCTGGCCGGGCGCGAACCCGCTCATTTGCAGGAAGGGGTTCAGCACCCCCGTTGCGATATCGTCGCTGCACGAGTTGCAATAGGAAGGACCGCCAACCTGTGTGAGCGCTACACCGGGAGTTCCGGTGTAAACCGCCATGGCCAGGTTCAGGGCGCTAACGAGCTGGGTGAGCACCGCCAAGGTGCCTGTTGCGCTTGCGGTGGTCACGAACCAGACATCAGCGCCTCCATAATTGCCTGAGCCTGGCGTGCAATTGGCGGCGCACATCGTGGGTGTGATGCCGGGCGTTATGGTGCCAGTTGCCCCTGTTGTGGAACCTGTGGAGAAGGCGTTGGTTGCTGGTACGAAATTGCAGCTTGTGGTCGCGGTAAGCACCGTGGCATTGGTCGGTTCGTCGTTCGAGGGCGGATTCGGGTTCAGTGCGCACTGGATCTGGATGGTCCCGCATTGCGCTGCGTTCACCACGCACGGATTGCTGAATAGCCGGATGCGGTAAACCCCCGTGGTGGTGGGGAAGAATGCGATGTTGGCGTGGCCTCCTGATGTTCCGCAGCCATCGTCATCATAGGTGGGGAAACCGGTCGCCAGAGCAGTGCCCGCGGTGGTGGTGATGGTGATGGTGGAGTTCCAATTAGGGTTGCCGCACATGGAGAACGTGTAGTTGTTCCCCAAGCACATGTAGTAATCGAAGTAGTTGCCTGCGCAGACCGTGGTGCTGTAGGTGGCTGGGCATACGGTGCAATTCAATCCAGCTGGCGAACCGGCAACTGGCGGTGGCGAAGGATACGGTGGTGGCGGGAGCACAAACGTGTAGTTGACGCTTCCGCTCGGTGTGCTGGTTTGGCTCAGGGGGAAAGAGCAACCTGTTGGCGGTCCGGAGATGGTGGTTCCCGGAGGTATGCCTGGCCCCGAGATCGGCGTGCCTGGCGTGAGCCAGGCCAATGGGCAGCCACCCAAGGTGATCGAGTTGCCTCCCGCATCGATTGAGCCAGCGCGCGTGGTCACCGTGTTCGGCGGCACCGAGCCGGTCCAGTTGTTCAGCCACATGGTGGCGGGCGTGGCTGAGCCGGTGGGCACAGGCGAAACGGAGATGGTGGTCGCATTCACCACCGTGATCACGGTGCCGGGCGCGAATACGCTCGGCGTGCCGTTGATCACCATGCCGTTGGTCATGCCAGCGGTGCTCACAACCGTGATGTTGGCCACACCGGCGGTGACGTTGCCGGTGAAGGTCTGCACCCTCGGCGTCTGACCAGCCGGCGTGGTCATGTTGTTCAGGCACTGGCCAACTGCAGTGCCCGAGAGCAGCATGATGATTGAAGCTGAAAGGAACCGCGATAGGTAGTCGTGTTTCATTCGGGCTTGGCGTCTGTGCAGATCAACGACGGTGCACGGGAATGGGCGAGAGCGGCGCCTCCGGATGGTTGGCATTCCAAGCTTCCACAGCGGCTTGGTAGCGCGCCATGTCCGCTTCCTCATGGCCGGTAGCGATGAAGACCGGCGGGGCATCAGCGGGCGGCGCGGGATTCAATTCCTCAGGCGAAACGGTGCCTGGGAGCAACGGAACGCCAACACCCAGCAAGGCCTGGCGGTAGCTCTCCGCAGCCAAACCGCCACCAGCCTTCACCTGCACGATGGTCATGTCATCCGAGTGGAAGACCTCGGCCAAGGGGTCGGCATCCAACACCGCCGAAATCATCACCTTGTACTGGCTACGGTCGAAGGGCTGGGCCGAGCGGAAGAAGTGGAAGGTTGCGGATTGGGCCATCGCGGCTGATCCGAATCCAATCAAAATGCCGACCATCAGGGCTTTAGGGCTCATGTGGCGGGGTGGTGTTAGGTGGCGAATATAACCCTGATTCACAGGGATTTCAATTGCAGGACACAGACGGGCTAACCGCGAAACGAGTGCAGGAGGGCAAGGGTTCGCCGCTCGCTGTCAAGACGAGCATCCGGAAGCGGGTTGCTTCCAGGGGCGCAGCGAGATTTCAACGGCTGATGGTGAGCCGGGCGTGCCGGACACCGCCGCCAGGCAATTGCAACCGGAGCGGGTAGGCGCCTTCCAAAAGCCTGCGCGTGTCAATCACCTGCCGGTTGGTGCCGGCCGCGACAGGCATGCTCCACGATTGAAGGTGTCGGCCGTCCGGGGTGAAAGCATCCAACACGGCGACGCCTTCCTGCTCCGAGCTGAATTCAATCCAGCCGCTTGCATCCATGGGATTGGGCGATAAGCGGAACAGCCGCGCGCCATGGTCGTGTAGCACGGCGATTTCATGGCTCAGGCGGCTCTCGCCAGAGGCTTCATGCATGCGGATGCGGTACCAATTCATCCCGTCCAGCGGAGAGCGGTCCAGGAATCGGTATTCCTGGCTGGCGCCGGTACCGGATAGGCCCGGCAAGGCTCCGATCTCGATGAACGCGCCACCCGTGGCAGCGCGCTCCACGGCGTAGCGCGCATACGTGCCGCTGTTCGCAATGGTCCATTCAAGGAGCACCTCGCTCACGCGGTCGTGCGCTTTCAGCGAGACCAGCTCGGCGCCGAGCACCGTGCAGTCCAGCGACGCGCCGCCCTGCAGGTTCCAATCAAGATTGAACGCCAGCCCGCTTTGCGACCAATTGCTGATGTAGAGGAGGTAAACCTGGCCCACCACGACGTCGAGGTAGCGCACCCACTTGTCACCGAAGGCATCCTCGCTCAGGTCGGTGGCGGTGTAGTTGAGTCCTGTGGCGCCACCTGGTGCGGCGTAGGAGCAGCGCAGCGGAGCGCTCAGTGGTGGGCAAATGCTGCTGGGCGTGCTGCCCGGCGGGAAGGGACCCCAGATGGCGAAGTCGTAATCGTCGGCGGGGTTCGCCGGATTGATGGTGAAGGCCACCTGCCCGCTGGCGCTGATGGTGAAGTTATACCAGGTGCCCTGCCGCTCGGTGTTGAGCAGGCATCCCGCCGTGGCCAGCGTGAGGTCGGCCACGTTGCCGGTGTTGTTGGTGTTGTTGTTGAAGCTCTGCCCGTTGCAGATGGTCACGCTCCCCACGCAGTCCTCGGGCGGCGCGGGCGGCGGATTGCAGGTGAGGGTGGCGGCGAATGAATTGCCTGCCGCGGGTGGCGAGCCGGAATTGAAGATGGAGCCCGCGCCGAGCGTGAGCGTGTAGGAATTCTCGCCCTGCCAGGGCCCGGTGTTGACGTAGGTGAGCACCAGCAGGGTGCCGGGGGTGGCCGGGATGGCCACATTGTTCGTGCTGCCAGTGACCGTGTAATAGGTGAATGGCCCGCCATTGATGCTCACGCCCACGCTGGATGAGCCCCAGCCATCGCCGAAGGAATCGAAGAGGTTGAGCATATACACGCAGCCGCCGGGTGGCACGGTGCTCACCCCCTGCACGCAGAGGTTGAAGCTGCCCGTGGCGGTGCCGTAGCCCCAGAAGCGCACGAAGTAGGCCTGCCCGGGAACCAAGCCGTTCAGTCCAAGTTGCGGCATCAAGCCTGGTCCGCTGTCATCGTCGCAGGCGATCTGCGTGAAGGGGCCGGAGCAGGAGGGTGCGGAGTACACCGCCATAACGCCATCGGTGAGCGTGCCGGCCGAGCTCAGCAGATTCACCTGCCCCAGTGGTCCGGCCACGAATGAGAACCAGACATCCTGGCTTCCGCCCAGGTAACTGCCGCAGGTGGGGGCGGCAATGCCCGAGTTGCCGCCGCCTGCATTGGTGAACGTGCCCCCTCCGCATGCGGAGACCAAGGACTGCGCGAGCGCTCCGCAAGGGTTGCCATTGGTTACGGGCGGTGGCGGGATGGAGCATGTGATCGTCAGCGGAGCGCATACGGCATGGTTCGCGCAGTTGTAGCGATCAACCAGCACGCGCAGTTGGCCGGTGAAGCCGGCGGTCCAGGCGATGTAGGACTGTGAGCTGAGGAAGCCGCAGGTGCCGCTGTCGTCGTTGTAGCCCAAGCTGGCCCCGCCGGCATTGTTGTAAAGCGTGATCTGGGTATCGAAGGCGGCACCGCAGGTGGCGAAGGTGTACTGATAGCCCGCCGTGACATTCACCAAGGCATACTGACCGCCTTGCACGCAGGGCACGTTGGTGGTGCCCGGGCAATTGGGCGTGATGGCCCCGCCGGCGATGGCCGTGTTGTCGTTGGCGCACTGGCCAATGGCAATCGAAGCCGTGTGCGTGAGGGCGCACAAGAGGGCCAGTCGGGTCAGCAGGTTACCCATGGCCTCATTCGTTCGTGGTCGGCGCCGGTTGCTCTGATGATTGCTGCCCTTCCAGCCACGCCGCTTTCGCCTGTTGATAGCGCCGATCATCCGCGGCCGGATCTCCCGTATCCACACGCACGGGCATGCCGGAGCGAACACCCTCCTGCAATTGGGCGAAGCGCGCCTGATTCTGGTTCAGGGCGCGCAGCACCTCCGCTGCGCCGATTCCGGCATTCAGCTTCACCTTCAGGTATGGGCCATCCCAGCTGAGCGTTGCTTGCTGATCCAACTGCTTCACGGCTTCGGTGGATTGCTTGGCGAGCAGCCCATCAATCGCAGTATCCGCTATGAAAACCCGGATGACGGAGGATTGCCCTTTGAGGGTGACATGAACGATAAGCGCGCAAACCGCAGCAAGGACCAGGGTTAAGGTTCTCCTCATTGCCTGAGAGGCTTTCGTGATGGACGCAATCGGGTTGGTGGAGTTGTCCGTGTGCCGAAAGTAGTGGAATCCGTGGGACAGCCACCCCGATGCAGGTTCCAGAATGAACAAGGCCGGGTTGGTCCCGGCCTTGCGCGATGGTTCGGCTACACCGAGTGGTCACTGCACCAGGAAGCGTCCTCCATAGCTCATGGGGCCACCGGCAATCGAGATCGACAGGGCATAGTGTCCGGGTTCCAGGTCGCTCACGGGCACCGGAACCTTCGATGTACCATCGGTCACTGCAGCACGGTGCTGCTTCACCAGCCTTCCGCTCGCGTCATGCACGAGCAGCAGGATCTCCCCAGCCTCGCCCGCCTCAATCAGGGCGAAGAGGTGGTCCGTGGCCGGATTCGGGAACAGGTTGCCGACATGCGAGCCATATCGATTGGCCACGGAGATGATGTCGCTGAGCTTGGCGGTTCCATCTGCATCCACCAGCTTCAGGCGGTAGTGATTGAAGCCTGGCAAAGGCTGCTCATCGAGCAATGCGTAGGATGTTGAAGCGCTACTGAAGCCCGCAGCGGCCACGGTGCCGATCTGCTGGAACCCGCCGGCCTCATCCATCCGCTCCACCGCGAAGAATGCGCTGTTGCTCTCGGTGGCCGTGAGCCAATCGAGCTGGATGCCATCAGGCACGGGGGCCCCAGTGAAGCTCAGCAGCTCAACAGGAAGCAGGGTGCAATCGAGGCTGGCGCCGTTGGTGAGCTGCCAGGAGAGGTTGAATGCCAGGCCGCTTTGCGAGAAGTTGCTCACGTAAAGCAGATAGGATTCGCCTGTCGATACGGGCATGAGCGATGACCATTTGCTGCCACCAGCGCCTTCGCTCGCATTGGTGCCGGCCGCCGATACGCCTGTTGCCCCAGTGGTTCCGCTGTAGTTGCATCGGAACGGACCGCTCGCAGGCGGGCACGATACGCTGGAGAACGGCCCCCAGACCGCGAAGTCGTAATCGTCGCTCAGGTTCTGCGGGGTGATGGTGAAACCCATCGTGCCGCTCTGCGATACCGTGAAGCGGTACCACATGCCCTGGCGCTCGTTATTCGCCAGGCAGCCGCGGCTATGCAGGTTCAGGTCCTGAGCCAATCCGGTGTTCGATGGATTGGCGCTGATCTGCTGTGCGTTGCAGATTTCGTGGCCCCCGACGCAATCGCTGGGCAGCGGCTGTGCGCTCTGGCAGTTCGCCGTGCCCGCCCAGCGCGGTCCGGTGCCCGGTGTGGGCCCATCCATGTACAGCGGGCCATTGATCAGTTGCAGCGCGTAACGGATCTCCCCCTGGCTTCCCGAACCGCCAGTGGCATACGAGAGCGATACGTTCTGGCCGATGTTCACCGGGATGTACGCCGCATCCTCGTCGCCCGTGGCGATCCAGTACTGCGCGGACGGCGCGGCGCCAACCTGGATGGTGACGCGGCTGTTGCCCCAGCCATCGCCTCCGCTGTCCCACATGCGCAGCACATACACGCAGTTGCCGCTGGCCGGAGCGGTTTGCGCGCAAAGGTTGAAGGTGCCGGTGGTTCCCAGATTGCCCCAGAGGCGCACATAGTAGGTTGAGCCGGGCACGATCTCCAGCGGCGTCAATGCCATGAATGGCGCGTTGCCGGGTCCGCTCGAATTATCGCATTTGATGAGCGTGAAAGGGCCATTGCACGAGCTGGCCGAGTACACCGCCATCTGGGGATTGGCAAGCGTGCCCACGCTCACGCGCAGGTTCACCAGGCCATTCGCAGGGGCCGTGAACCGGTACCACACGTCGTTGAAGGTGCCGTTGCCGCAGCCCGGTGCCGGTATGCCTGCGGAAACGGTAGCCCCCGTATTGTGGTAGGTGAGCATGTTGCATGAAGCGCCCAATGCGAGGTCGATCGCATTGCATGGCTCGTCATTCAGCAAGGGCGAGGAAACGCAGATGTCGAAGGTGCCGCTCGCGTTGCCATCGCCCCATACCCGCACGAAGTAAGTGGTGCCTGGCACCAGGCCGGTGTGGGCCAGTTCGCCCATGTTGCCGTTGCCATTGGCCGCGCAGGCCAGCTGCGTGAACCCGCTGGAACAGTTGGTGGCGCTGTAGAGCGCGATGCCGGAGTCGTTAAGTCCGCTTGCCGATGTGCGCACGGTTACCGCGCCATTGCCGGGTGCCACGAACGTGAACCAGACATCGCCGCCGAGGTAGCTTCCGCAAGTGGGGTCGGGGACGCCCGTGGTGCGCGTGGCGCCGCGGTTCGTGCTGGCCGTGTTTATGCAGTTCCCGTTCACGGCCAAGCTCACAGCGCCGCACGGGTTGTCGTTTGCCGGAGCTGCGGGTGACCAAGCGCAGAAGGACCCGTTCATGGCGGCGTTGTCGTTGTGCCGTTGGATGCGTACCATGTAGTTGGTGCCTTGCACGGTCTCGATGCTGAGGTTGGCATTGTTGCCGTTCCCGCCGGAGTTCACGCATCCGACTTGGGCGAGGCTCCCACAGGCACCCGTGTAGAGGTGAAGGATCGGCCGATTGTTG
>CAZJTB010000064.1:0-7356 GCA_964548485.1 uncultured Chryseobacterium sp.
ATCAGCTGGATCGCCAGCCTCAGCGGCATGAGCGCCACGCATCCCGCCACGGGCGAGCCGGTGACGCCCAAGAATCTGATGAGCGCCGAGGGACTGCACTTCATCCTCACCAAGATGGTGGTGAACTTCACCGGCTTCGCGCCCCTGGGCACGGTGCTCGTGGCGTTGCTCGGCATCGGCATCGCCGAGGGCAGCGGCCTCATCGGCGCTGTGCTGCGCGCGGTGGTGCTGGCCTCGCCCAAGCGCCTGCTCACCTTCGTGATCGTCTTCGCCGGGGTGATGAGCAATGCGGCCAGCGAGGTGGGCTATGTGCTGCTCGTACCCCTCGCGGCGGTGATCTTCCTCGCGGCGGGGCGGCATCCGCTGGCCGGGCTGGCGGCAGCCTTCGCGGGCGTGAGCGGCGGCTACAGCGCCAACCTGCTGCTGGGCACCATCGACCCGCTGCTCGCCGGCCTGAGCCAGGAAGCCGCGCGCATCATCCGGCCCGACTACCTGGTGAACCCCGCCTGTAACTACTACTTCATGGCCGTGAGCACCTTCCTGATCGCCGGCCTGGGCACCTGGGTCACCGAGCGCATCGTGGTGCCGCGCTTGGGCGCCTACACCGGCGAGGAGAAGCCCGAGGAGATCCGCAGCGCCACATCCGCTGAGCGCAAAGGGATGCTGTACGCGGGCATCACCGTTCTGGCCGTCATCGGCGTCATCCTGTGGGGCCTCGTCCCCGAACAGGGCTTCCTGCGCGACCCCAAGACCTTCGAGATCCTGCACTCGCCCTTCATGAGCGGCATCGTGGCGCTGATCTTCCTCAGCGCGTCGCTCGCGGGCATCGCCTACGGCATCGGCGCGGGCACCTTCAAGAGCGACAACGACGTGATGAAGGGCATGGCCAAGAGCATGGAGACGCTCGGCAGCTATATCGTGCTGGTGTTCTTCGCCGCGCAGTTCGTGGCCTACTTCAACGAGACGCGCCTGGGCCTCATCCTGGCCATCAAAGGCGCGGACGTGTTGAAGGCCGCCAACCTCGGGCCCATCCCGCTCATGCTCTGCTTCGTGCTCATCAGCGCCACCATCAACCTCATCATGGGCAGTGCCAGCGCCAAGTGGGCCATCATGGCACCCGTCTTCATCCCCATGTTCATGCTGCTGGGCTACAGCCCCGAGTTCACGCAGATGGCCTACCGTGTGGGCGACAGTGTCACGAACATCATCAGCCCGATGATGAGCTACTTCGCGCTGATCGTGGCCTTCATCGCGCGCTACGACAAGAAGGCGGGCATCGGCACGGTCATCAGCACCATGCTGCCCTACTCCATCGTGTTCCTGATCGGCTGGAGCGTGATGGTGGTGATCTGGGTGCTGCTCGAACTGCCCATCGGACCTGGCGCGAGCATGTTCATCAAGTAGCTGGGGAAGTTGAGAAGGTTGGGGGTTGGTTGGATCAACCTCCGCCCTTGGCGCTCACTTCAACACCGCCAGCCTTTCCTCCAGCGCTTTGATCTTCGCCTCGGCGTCGGCCTTCTTCTTGCGCTCGTTCTCCAGTACCTGCGGCGGCGCGCCACTGACAAAACGCTCGTTGCTGAGCTTCTTATCCACGCTGGCCAGGAAGCCGCGCAGGTAGGCGAGCTCCTCTTCGGTCTTCTTGGCTTCGGCGGCAGGGTCCACGTTGCTGCCCAGATCGATGGCGTACTCGGTGGTGCCCACCAGGAAGGTGACACTGCCCTCGCTGGCCTTCTCCACCGCCTGCTGCGCGCCCACGTTGGCCAGCTTGTTCACCAATGAAGCCACGGCGGCACGCATCGGGGCAGCGCCTTTCACCTGCACATCCAGCGCTTCCTTCGGGCTCATGCCACGCTCGTTGCGCGTGTTGCGCACAGCGGTCACCAGGTCGAAGGCGTGCTGCACTTCGCCCTCCAGCTTCGCATCGCCGGCACCGCCCTTCGGCCACGCCGCCACGATGATGTCCTCCCCTGCCTTCCGCTCGCGCAGGTGGTGCCACAGCTCTTCCGTGAGGAAGGGCATGTAGGGGTGCAGCAACTTCAGCACGTCCTCGAAGATCGTGAGGGTGGCCTCGTACGTCACTGCGTCGATCGGCTGGCCCACGCCGTCCACGAAGGCGGGCTTGATGCTCTCCAGGTACCAGCTGCAGAGGTCGTCCCAGATCAGCTTGTAGGTGGACATCAGGGCTTCGCTGATGCGGAACTGGTCGTACAGCCCATTGAGCTCGGCCGTTGTGCGTTGCACGCGGCTGCGCATCCAGGCCACGGCGGCCGCATTGCTCGCAGACTGCTCCTGTTTAGCCACCGTCCAGCCCTTAACAAGCCTGAACGCGTTCCAGATCTTGTTGCTGAAGTTCCGGCCCTGCTCGCAGAGGCTCTCGTCGAAGGGCAGGTCGTTGCCGGCCGGCGAGGAGAAGAGCATGCCGGTGCGCACGCCATCGGCGCCGTACTTGGCGATGAGGTCGAGCGGGTCGGGGCTGTTGCCGAGGCTCTTGCTCATCTTCCGGCCCTGCTTGTCGCGCACGATGCCGGTGAGGTACACGTTCTTGAACGGCACCTCGCCACGATACTCCATGCCCGCCATGATCATGCGCGCCACCCAGAAAAAGAGGATCTCCGGCGCGGTCACCAGGTCATTGGTGGGGTAGTAGTACTTGATGTCGGCGTTATCCGGGTCCTTGAAGCCATCGAACACGCTGATCGGCCACAGCCAGCTGCTGAACCAAGTGTCCACCACGTCCTCGTCCTGCTTGATGCCGTTGGTGCTCTGTCCATCAGCCTTGAACTGCGTGATAGCCTCCGCTTCGGTCTTGCACACGGCCACATCGCCATGCTCGTTGTACCACGCCGGCACGCGCTGCCCCCACCACAACTGGCGGCTGATGCACCAATCGCGCACGTTCTCCATCCAGTAGGTATAGGTGTTCGCGAACTTCTGCGGGTGCAGCTTCACGCGCCCTTCCTTCACCGCCTCCAGCGCGGGCTTCGCGAGCTCATCCATCTTCACGAACCACTGCAAGGAGAGGCGTGGCTCGATCACCGCGTCGGTGCGCTCGCTGTAGCCCACCTTGTTCTTGATGTCCTCGACCTTGATGAGGTGCCCCTTCTCCTCCAGCTCCTTCACGATCTTCTTGCGCACCACGAAGCGGTCCTCGCCCACGTAGAGCTGCGCAGCGGGGCTGAGCGTGCCGTTGGGCTCCAGGATGTCGATGGTCTCGAGCTGGTGCTTCCTGCCCAGCTCGTGGTCGTTCGCATCATGCGCGGGCGTCACCTTCAGCGCGCCGGTGCCGAACTCGCGCTCCACGTATTCATCGAAGATGATGGGGATGCTGCGCCCGATCAGCGGCACGAGTGCGCGCTTGCCTTTCAAGTGGGCGTAGCGCTCATCCTCCGGGTGCACCGCGATGGCGGTATCGCCGAGGATGGTCTCCGGGCGCGTGGTGGCAATAGTGATCCATTCCTCGGCGGCATTCATCATCTGATCATCTGATCCGCTGATCATCTGATCGATCTTGTAGCGGACGTGGAAGAGCCGCGAGTTCTGCTCCTTCATGATCACCTCCTCGTCGCTCACGGCGGTGAGCGCCACGGGATCCCAGTTCACCATGCGCAGGCCGCGGTACACCAGGCCCTTCTTGTGCAGGTCGATGAACACGTCGATGACCGCATCGCTCAGGTCGGGCTCCATGGTGAAGCGCGTGCGGTCCCAGTCGCAGCTGGCGCCGAGCTTCTTCAATTGCTCCAGGATCACCCCGCCGTACTTCTCCTTCCACGCGAAGGCATGCTTCAGGAACTCCTCACGACCGATAGCGCTCTTCTTGATGCCTTGCTCGCCGAGAAGCCGCACCACCTTCACCTCGGTGGCGATGCTCGCATGGTCCGTGCCCGGCACCCAGCACGCGTTCTTGCCCAGCATACGGGCGCGGCGCACCAGCACATCCTGGATGGTGTTGTTGAGCATGTGCCCCATGTGCAGCACGCCGGTGACGTTGGGCGGGGGGATCACCACGGTGTAGGGCTCGCGGCCGTCGGGCACGCTGCGGAAGTAGCCCTTGTCCATCCAGTGCTGGTACCATTTGCCTTCGGCCTGCTGCGGCTCGTATCGCTTGGGGATCTCCATCTTGCGCAATCCTCTTGAAGAAAGGGCGCCAAAGGTATCCGGAGGGCTGCGACCGCGCTCGTGCTCGCGCACGTCGGCACAGCCCTTGCCAGCCAGGCGGCCGACCCGGATGCGCCCGCTGTTAATGTCCTGTTAAGCCGATCGGCATCACCGGAACGCTCCCCACTTTTGGCGTACCAAGCTCGAAAAACAACACACCAAGAACCATGAAGAAGCTTCTCCTCTCTCTCGGACTCGGCCTGGCTGTGCTGGGCGCTGCTGCGCAGAACAATGCGAAGCCCGTTGGCGGCAACGGCCCCATGATCAGCGTTGACAAGGAGTCGCATGATTACGGCAACATCCCGAAGGGAGCCAACGGCACCTGCGAGTTCATCGTGACCAATACCGGCGATGCCCCCCTCATCATCACCCAGTGCCAGGGCAGCTGCGGATGCACCGTTCCCAAGTGCGACAACGCGCCCATCATGCCCGGCCAGAAGAGCGCGATCACGGTGAAGTACGACACCAACCGCGTGGGCGCCATCAACAAGAGCGTGACCATCACCAGCAACGCCACCAACGCGCCCAGCAAGATCGTCACCATCCGCGGCACCGTGGAGGATGCTCCGGCCTCGCCCGCCTCGCCGGTGAAGGAGGCGAGCCCCATGGCTCCCGTGGAGAAGCACTAAGCACCGAACGGCCTCATGCGCACCACGCTCGCACTCATCGCCACCGCGCTGTCCGCCGCGCTGTTCGCGCAATCGGGACCGCTGATCCAGCTGGATAAGCTGGTGCACGACTACGGAACCATCCCGCAGGGCGCCAACGGCGATTGCGCGTTCACGGTGACCAACACCGGCGATGCGCCGCTGATCATCACCAATTGCAAGGGCAGCTGCGGCTGCACGGTGCCCAAGTGCGATACCGAGCCCATCCTGCCCGGCCACAAGAGCACCATCACCGTGCGGTACGACACCAAGCGGACCGGGGTGATCAACAAGAGCGTGACCATCACCAGCAACGCTGCGAACGAGCCTGAGATGCTCGTGCGCATCAAAGGGATGGTGGAGGGCACGGCCGCGCCTGCGGGCGGCGCCGAGTAGCACCGTAGCGAAGCACTGCGAGGGCGGCCCGCGATGCGGGCCGCCCTTTATATTCGCCGGCCCTGAATCGGAGAGGTGCCAGAGTGGTCGATCGGGTCTGTCTCGAAAACAGATGTGCCCTCACGGGTACCGGGGGTTCGAATCCCTCCCTCTCCGCCCCATGCGAAAGCCGCCTGAGAAGGCGGCTTTCCTGCGGATGGCCGAGCGAAGCGGAGCTTCAGCGAGCGCCATCGCAGGAAAGCGCGACGCGAAGCGACGCGGCTTTCAGCATGGGAAGCCTCCCCCCCACGGGAAAGGCCGACCAACGGGACACCGATCCGCGTGCTAGTCGATACCCCTTTCGCAACACCTACCTGGTCGTGCTCAAGCCAAGGCGTCCTGTCTGCGCATGCCACGATTGGTCGCATCCAGCGAACCATCGGCCGCTGGCGAGCAAGCTGAGGGCCTAGCTTTGCCTTGATGCAAGCACGATCCATCATCTTCCAGCTGCTCGCTGTGGCTTCCTGTACGGCCGCGACAGCGCAAGTGGACCTGGCCGTGGAGACCAAGGTGTTCCACGTACCGTCATCCGGTCCGCGTGTCGAGGTGAACATGGCCATCCTGGCCGGGACTGCCGTGATGAAGCCCACCCAGGTCGGCTTCGCACAGGCACGGGTCGAGGCCATCACCATCATCGAGCGGGGCAGTGCCATCGTGGCCTTCGCCAAAACGGAGGTGCTGGGGCCCGAGCGCCTCGATTCGATGCAGGGCGACCTGATCCACCAGGAGTTCTTCGACCTGGCACCGGGCGAGTACCAGCTCTCCGTGGAGGTGCGTGACCTGAACCGGGGCGACACCACGGCCACACGTCATCAATCGGCCCTGGCCATCGGCGCGCGCCCCGCCGGGCTCTCCATCTCCAACATCCTGCTGGCCGAGCGCATCGAGCGCGCGCCGGAGGGCGCCGTCTCCAAATTCGGCTACCAGGCCGTGCCCTTGCTGAGCGACTACCTGCCACCAGGCGTGGGCCGACTGGCCTTCTATGCCGAGGTGTATGGCGCCGATGAGCGCTTCGGCGCCGATAGCCTCTACCTGGTGAGCTGGCAGATCGAGCATGCAGAGAAGCGTACCGTGGCCGCTGGCCTACGGCAGGCCCAGCGCATGCGCGCGCGGGCGGTGGAGCCCATCCTAGCCGATTTCGACATCGCCCAGCTGGGCTCCGGCAACTACTTCGCCGCCGTGGAGGTGCGCGACCGGAAAGGCGAGCTCACCGAGCGGCGCGAGACCTTCTTCCAGCGCAACAACCCGATCAGCTTCCGGTACGACCGGCAGTCCATGGCCAGCTTCGACATCAACGGCACCTTCGTGGGCGCCTTCCAGGATACCGATTCGCTGGCAGCCCACATCCACAGCATGCGTCCCATCGCCGATCCGCTCGAGCGCAAGATGATCGACGACCGCTGGAAGGACCGCGACCCTGACCTGATGCGCCGGTTCATGTACGGCTTCTGGGCCAACCGGAGCGCCGACCCCGAAGCGGCCTGGAAGGCCTACCGCGCCGAGGTGGTGAAGGCCAACAAGCTCTTCGGCTGCCGCGCGCAGCAGGGCTACGAGACCGACCGCGGCCAGGTGTACCTCAAGTACGGCCCGCCGAACACCATGATGGACCGCTTCAACGAGATGGGCACGCTGCCCTACACCGTCTGGCACTATTACCGGGCGGGCAAGTACACCAATCGGCGCTTCGTGTTCTACCAGCCCAGCATCGGCAACGCCTGCCTGCAGCTGCTGCACAGCGAGGTGCCGGGCGAGATCAGCAACCCGCAGTGGAACAACATCCTGCACGGCCGCAACGTGGCGTTGCCCGGCGTGCAGACGCAGCCCGTGGGCACCCAGGAGAGCGACCGGGTGAATGAGTTCTTCAACGACCCGCGCTGAGCGGTGCTTCGTGGCGACGGCTTTCCTTTACCGCCCCTGAACGGGCGCATGCGCACCGCCATCGTCATCCTCAACTGGAACGGGCTGAACTGGCTGCAGCGCTTCCTCCCGCTGGTGGTGGAGCGTAGCCCGGGCGCGCGCATCATCGTGGCCGACAACGGCTCCACCGATGGCTCCCTCGATTGGATCGCGGCCTCCCTGCCCGCCGTTGAGCCCCTCCCCCTCGGCGCGAACATCGGAT
>CAZJTB010000064.1:7366-9509 GCA_964548485.1 uncultured Chryseobacterium sp.
CTACAACGCCGCGCTGGCTAAGGTCGATGCGGACCTGCTGGTGCTGCTCAACAGCGATGTGGAGGTGCTGCCCGGCTGGCTGGAGCGGCTCACCGCGTACCTCGTGGCGGATCCCGCCATGGCCGCCTGCCAGCCCAAGGTGCTTGCCCATGCCGACCCGGGCCGGTTCGAGCATGCCGGCGCAGCGGGCGGTTACATCGATCGCAACGGCTATCCATTCTGCCGGGGGCGCATCTTCGAGATCACCGAGGCCGATGAGGGCCAGTACGACGACGAGCGCGAGGTCTTCTGGGCCACGGGCGCCTGCCTGCTCATCCGGGCCGAGGCCTTCCGCCAGGCGGGCGGCTTCGACAGCGGATTCTTCGCGCACATGGAGGAGATCGACCTCTGCTGGCGCCTGAGGCGGCTGGGCTGGCGCATCGGATACACCAGCGCTGCGCGCGTGCTGCATGTGGGCGGCGGGGCCCTGGGCTATGGCAGCCCGCGCAAGACCTTCCTCAACTTCCGCAACAGCCTCATGGTGCTCGTGAAGAACCTCGATGGCCCCTGGTGGTGGCTGCGCATCATGCATCGCATGGTGCTCGACGGCATGGCCGCCGCCAAGTTCATCGCCGAGGGCCACGCGCGGCATGCCTGGCAGGTGGCGCTGGCGCACTGGTCCTTCCTGGCGCGCATGCCACGGCTGCTGCGTGAACGGCGCCGCCTCGGCCGACAGCGCGGCACGCCGCGCCTCACGGGCATCTACCGGCGCAGCATCGCGTACGATCGCTTCATCCTTGGCTGGAAGCGCTTCTCCATGCTCGACCCGAAGGCCTTCAGCTGAGCCTTCGCAGCAGGTGAAGGATGGCCAGCCGGTAGCCATCGAGCCCGAATCCCATGATGCTGCCCACGCACACCGCGCCGGTGAGCGACACATGCCGGAAAGGCTCACGGGCCAGCAGGTTGCTGATATGAACCTCAGCCACCGGCACGCGCACCGCCGCGATCGCATCGCGCAGCGCCACCGAGGTATGGCTGTAGCCGCCCGCGTTCAGCACCACGCCGTCCACCGCTCCGTCGGCCTGCTGCACGGCCTCCACCAGCTCGCCCTCCAGGGTCGTCTGCTTATGATCGATGCGGTGGCCCGGGAACTCCGCGCGCAGGTCGTCCAGCCATTCCTCCAGCGAACGGCCGCCATATACGGCCGGCTCGCGCGAGCCCAGCAGGTTCAGGTTGGGGCCATTGAGGACCAGGAAGCGCGCCATGGCCGCGAAGATGCGGATGAACAGGGCTGCGTTGGAACCCACGCCGTGCGCGAAGCCCTTCGGTGCGCGCGCCATGGCAACTTCGCCGGCATGGACTGGGACAAGGCACTGCGCGGATTCCGGATGTACCTGAAGCTGGGCCGATCGCTCAGCGACCGCACGGTGGCCGCCTACAGCACCGACCTGGCAAAGCTGCGCGCCTTCGCCGAGGCGCAGCAGCCGGCCATCGCACCCGACGCGCTGGCGCTGGAGCATCTGCAGGCGTTCATCGCCGAGCGCGCCAAGACCGGGCTCGCCGCCAGCAGCCAGGCCCGCTTGCTGAGCGCGGTGCGCATGTTCCACCGCAGCCTGCTGGCCGATGGAGCCATCGCCACCGACCCCAGCGAGCCCATCCAGCGGCCCCGGCAGGCGCGCAAGCTGCCCGTCTTCCTCACGGTGGAGGAGATCGATGCCATGGCCGATGCCGTGGACCTGAGCAGGCCCCTGGCGCACCGCGACCGCGCGATCATCGAGACGTTGTATGGGTGCGGCCTGCGCGTGAGCGAGCTCTGCAGCCTCCGTGCGTCGCGCATCAGCGCGTCCGATGGCTTCCTGCGCGTGGTGGGCAAGGGCGACAAGGAGCGGTTGGTGCCCATCGGAGCCGAGGCATTGCATTGGATAGGCCTTTACCAGCGGCACGAGCGCCCGGCGCTGCCGGTGAAACGGGGCGCGGAGGACACCCTCTTCCTGAACGCGCGCGGTGGGCCGTTGTCGCGCATGTCGGTGTTCAACCTGGTGAAGCGGCTCGCCATCATGGCCGGCATCCGCAAGACCATCGGGCCGCACACCTTCCGGCATTCGTTCGCCACGCACCTGGTGGAGGGCGGCGCCGACCTGCGCGCGGTGCAGGAGATGCTCGG
>CAZJTB010000065.1:0-9449 GCA_964548485.1 uncultured Chryseobacterium sp.
AAGGTGGTCGCCAACTGATCGCCCCGCCATTCCGCCGGTCATCACACGAGCCCGCTGCGGCCGATACCCCCCGGTACTTTTGGTCCATTCCCGCATTGGAGGCGGGAGCCTTGGACCATGAGAGCCTTTCCCTTCCTGATGGCGATGCTTAGCGGAGCCGCCGGCTTCGCCCAGCAGGCCTGGACAATCGAGCAATGCGTGAAGCGCGCCGAGGAGCACAGCCTCGCGGTGATGAACGCCCAACTCGACGCCGACCTGGCCGACAAGACCCATGACCAGGGCTACTGGGCCCTGGCGCCCGATCTGAACGGCGGCGCCACCCACGGCTACAACTATGGCCGGGTCATCGACCGCTTCACCAACACCTTCGCCACCGACCGGGTGCGCACGAACAACTTCTTCCTGAGCAGCACGCTGAGCCTTTTCGAGGGCTTCCGTAAGCAGACGGTGATCAAGCGCAACGAGATTGATGCGAAGGCCGCGCGGCTGGGCATTGAGGCGGCCCGCAACCAGGCCCGGCTCGAAACGGTGCAGGCCTTCCTCGATGTGGTGGCGCTACGCGAGCGCAAGGCGGCGGCCGAGGCGCAGGCGGCCAGCACGCGCGAGCAGATCGGGCGCACCCAGGCCCTGGTCGAGGCCGGGCGGGTGGCCCGCGCCGACCTGCTGGCCATCGAATCGCAGCTGGCGCAGGAGGAGTTCAGCGTGGTTGATCTTGGCAACCAGGCCGATCAGCGTATGCTGGCACTGGGGCGCGCCCTGCAGCTGGAGCCCTCGGAGATGCTCAGCTTCAACATCCAGGCGCCGGCCATCAGCGCCTTGCGCGTGACCGAGCCAACAGCGGAGGCTGGCGAGGTGCTGGCCAACGTGCTGCGCTCGAATCCCAGCTTCGCCCAGGCCGAGGAGCAGGTGGCCAGCGCTGAGAAGGGCATATCCATCGCCAGGGCCGGCCTCATGCCCACGCTCGGGGTGAATGGCTCATTGGGCACCGGCTACAGTGGAAGGAATTTCCGGCAGGTGGGCGATCCCATCCAGGGCGATCCGGTGATCATTGGGAGCACGGTGGGCGGCGATCTCGTTTACGCCCCATCCTTCCGCTTCAACACCGAGCTCACGCCCTTCCGCAAGCAGCTCGATGAGAACTTCAACCAGAGCCTGCTCTTCCAGCTGAATGTGCCCCTGTTCAATCAGATGCAGAACCGTCTGGCCATCGATCGCGCGCGCGTGCAGCACGAGCGCTCTCGCAACAACATGGTCGCCGTGCGCAACGACCTGCAGCGCAACGTCCTCGATGCCATCGTGGCGCAGCGCTCGGCCTACAAGCAGTTCCTGGCCGCGCAGAAGGCGGTGGAGGCCGCATCGCTGAACGAGGCCTACGCCGCGGAGCGCTTCGCGCAGGGCGCCATCACCAGCATGGAGCTGGCCACCGTGAAGTCCACCGTGAACCGCTCGCAAGCCGACCTGATAGCGGCCAAGTACCAGTACCTGATGGCGCAGAAGTACCTCGAGATCCTGCAGGGGCTGCCCGTTTCTTTGTAGGCGTGCCGCTGATCCTCTGCATCGAGACCGCCACAAGGCTCTGCTCCGTTGCGCTTGGGCGCGATGGCGTGCTGCTCGCGGAGCGCGGCTTGGAAAGCGACAAGCACATCCACGCGGAGAAGCTGAACGTGTTCATCGCGGAGGCGATGGAAGAGGCCGGCGTTTCCATGCGCGAGCTCGATGCCGTGGCGGTGGGCATCGGGCCGGGCAGCTATACCGGACTGCGCATCGGCCTCAGCGCCGCCAAGGGCCTCTGCTTCGCGCTCGGCATCCCGATCATCGGCATCGGCACGCTGGGCACGCTTGTTACAGCCAGCAGCCGTAGGGCTCCGCGCATGCTTCCCATGATCGATGCCCGGCGCATGGAAGTGTTCACGCAGCCGTTCGACGGCTCAGGCAATCCGCTGGGCGATGCGCATCCGCTCGTGCTCGATGAGGCGTGGGCCGATGGGGCGAGCGAGAGCCTCGTGGTCGGCGATGGCGCCGACAAGGCGGTGGGGCTCTGGGCGCGCTACCGCGGTTTGCAGCACCTGCCCGGCGTACGGCCGCACGCCCGTTGCATGCTCGCTGCTGCTCATGCGCGTCTGGCGGCAGGCCTGGTCGATGACCTGGCCTATCTGGTGCCGCTCTACGGCAAGGAGGCCCATGTGACGCAGCCGGGGAAGCGCAGGGAGCGGGGTTAGCCGCTCAGCGCCGCTGCACCGTGTACTTGATCACGTGGATGGTGCCGCTGGCGAGGTCTTTCCGCAGGCGCGCCTTCAGCAGCATGCTGCCCTCCTCGTAGAGGTACTCGTCGCGACTCTGCACACCGCTCTCGTTCGAGGCCTCGCCGCTGATCACGTTGCCGGTGGCATCGTAGGCCCAGGTCCGCCGCATCAGGCGCGGCATGGACAGGTCGGGTTGCTCGGTGCGCGCGGCCAAGCGGCCCTGCTGATCGTAAGTGAAGCTGATGCGCCCGCGCCGGTTGCTCACGAGGTAGTGGTCTTCGATGCTGAGCAGGTAGCCGCGGCGGTCGCTCACGAAGGTCTGCTCGCGATAGGCCAGCCCCAGGTTGTTGAGGTAGGCCTTGCGCAAGGCGGTGTCGTTCACCTGCGTATAGCCGAAGTGCTCGTCGCTGATCTCCGTGATGGTGCCGGGCACCAGGTCGTAGCGGTTGGTGCCGAGGTTCTCGATGCGCTGGTACGTCTCGCGGGTCACGCGCCCCTGGGCATCGTGCTCATTCACCAGGGCGAAGTGCCCGCCGAGGTCGTTGCGGAGCCTGCGCGCGAGGCGCCCCTGCGCATCGTAGGTGAAGGCCACGGAGGCCGTGTCGCGCCCGGTGCCAGGTTGGCCGAAGCTGTTGTTGCTGTAGGTGGTGCGGCCCTGCTCATCGAAGCGGTACAGCAACCGCTCGCGCTCGGTGCGCATGGGCTCGCGCTCGCGCTTCACCAGGCGCTCGCCCACGATGCTGGTGATGCCGTTGCGCGCGATGAAGCGCTCGTTGAACCGCGGCAGGTCGGGATCATCCGCCGTGGGCAGCACCACCAGGGTCTGCGAGTGGGCGGCGCAGGCCAGCAGGGCGGGCAGCAGGAAGGCGGCGTGCTTCATCGCAATTGCGCGAGGGCCTCCTCCACCGTAGGCACCGGCAGCTGGCAGGCCTTCTCGACGCAGACAAAGATCATGCTCCCGGGCATGGACTTCTCCTGCAGCAGCGGCAGTTGCGAACGGCCCGTTGTGCCCAGGAACAGGCGATTGGCGATATGGTGTGGGGCGAAGGCGCGCCTGAGCTCCAGCGCCTCGGGCCCGGTGATGGCAATCTCATGCAGCGGCCAGGCCATGGCTTGGGCCAGTTGGCCCCAGTTGCTGTGGGCCATGGGGGCGGGGGCCAGCCGGGGCAGCATGCCTTCGAGCATGCGCTGGGCCATGCCGGTGAGCCGTGTATCGTCGTGCAGGGTGCCCAAGGTGAATAGGCCGCGGGCCATGACGGAGTTGGATGCCGGAATCACGTTGTCGTCCAGCTCCATGGGCCGCGCCGCCAGGGGCGCATCCAAGTCGCTTGTGAAGTGGAAGTAGCCGGTGCGCTCATCGCGGAAGTGGCGGATGGCGTGCTCGGCCAGCGCCAGGGCCTCGTGCAGCCAACGCTCCTCGAAGGTCACTTGGTAGAGGGCGATGAGCGCTTCGATGACCGAGGCGTGGTCCTCCAGGTAGCCGTTGATCGTCGCCTTGCCGTTCTTCCAGCTGTGCCAGAGGCCGCCGTCGGGCCTGCGGCAATGGGCCAGCAGGTGCTCCATGCACCGCCGCGCGGAGTCGAGCCATTCTGCGCGCCCGAACACCTCGTGGGCATCGCACAGCGCGGTGACCATGAGCGCGTTCCAGCTCGTGAGGCACTTGTCGTCGAGGCCGGGGCGCGTGCGGTGGCCGCGCGCCTCCAGCAGACTGGCGCGGATGCCGGCCATGCGCAGCTTCAGCTCCTCTTCATCCAGCCCGAAGGCCCGCGCGAACTCCGCATCGTGCATGCCGCGCCGCAGGATGTTGCGCCCGTGCTCCCACAGGGCCTGCCCGCCGATGTCGAAGTAGGCCTTGGCCAGCTCGAAATCGCTGCCCAGCGCCGTGCGCAGCTCCTCTTCGGTCCAGGTGTAGAAGCGGCCTTCCTCGCCTTCGGTGTCCGCATCCAGCGCGCTGAAGAAGGCGCCCTCGGGCGCGGTCATCTCGCGCTCGATGAAGCCGAGTGTGAGTTCCACAACCTCCTGGTAGAGCGGCTTCTTCAGCGCTTGAAAGGCCTGGCTGTAGAGCGAAACGAGCTGCGCGTTGTCGTACAGCATCTTCTCGAAGTGCGGCACCTTCCACAGGGCGTCGGTGCTGTAGCGCGCGAAGCCGCCTCCCACCTGATCGAAGATGCCGCCGAGCGCCATGCGGTCGAGGGTGAGCTCCACATGCTGCAGCACGCCGGCATCGTTGGCGAGGGCGGCGTGGCGCAGCAGGAACTGGTAGTTGTTGGGCATGGGGAACTTGGGCACCTTGTCGGGCCCGCCATGCGTGTGGTCGAAGCGCTTCGACCATTCCAGCACCATGCGGTCCACGGCGCGCCTGGCCTCGGATAGCGGGGCCTGCTCCTCCGGCGGGAGCATGGTGCCTGCCACGCCGCGCGCGAGCTGGGTGGCCTGGCGCATCACGCGCTCGGGATCCTCGCTCCAGGTGCGGTGCAGGTCCGTGAGCACACGGCTCCACTGCGCCGGCGGGAAGTAGGTGCCGCCATACACTGGTCGGCCGTCGGGCAGGGCGAAGCAGTTGAGCGGCCATCCGCCACGGCCGGTCATGAGCTGCACGGCCGTCATGTACACGTGGTCCACATCGGGCCGCTCCTCACGGTCCACCTTGATGCACACGTAGCGCTCGTTCATCAGCGCGGCGATCGCGGGGTCCACGAAGCACTCGCGCTCCATCACGTGGCACCAGTGGCAGCTGCTGTAGCCCACGCTCACCAGCACTAGCTTCTGGTCGGCGCGCGCCTTCGAGAAGGCCTCCTCGCCCCAGGGGAACCAGTCCACCGGGTTGTGGGCATGCTGCAGCAGGTAGGGGCTGCTCTCGCGCGCGAGCCGGTTGGGCGGGTTACTTTGCTCGGGCATCATGGACGAGCAAAAGAAACGATGCGGCTGGCCTGCGGCCGAGATGCATTCGCGGCAGCTTCAACAGGTCGGGGTGAAGCCGGGGCCGCCGAAACCGATCTCGATCGCCGTGCGCGACCGGCGCTGGCCGGGCACGTTGATGGCGCTGGGCGTCTTCGTTGCCCTGGTGAGCGCGCTCACCGTGGTGCCGTGGACCTTGGTGGAGCCTGTGGTGCTGCTGCGCTTCTTCGTGGGGCTGTGCTTCATCGGCAACGTGCTCCCTTACGCGCGTTCCGGGCTGCGCATGGGCATGGAACGGCTCGAGTGGTTCCTGTTCAACGTGCTGGCCATCGGGCCGCTGGTCACCTCCGGGCTGCTGTGGGCCAATTACCTCTTCCATGGCCCGGTGGTCAGCGCCACGCACACGGTTTCGCGGGTGGAGGACCACGGCACCTACCTCACCTACGATTTCAGCGATGGCTACCTGGCGGAGCATTGGATGGCGCGCAGCAATTACCGCGATTGGCCCGATGCGCATGGGCGGCTGCTGAAGGTGAGCACGGCGCGCGGCCTGCTGGGCCTGGAGGTGGTGGTGCGCAAGGAACGCGCGAACCCATAGAGCAGGTGGCTGGCCTAGTCGCTGTTCAGATCGATCATCTGCTCCAATTCGAAAGGGAAGCGCTTCTTGAAGGCGCCGCTGCGCCCGGCCACGGTGCCTTTGGCGCCCACCTTAACCTTGCCGCTGAGCGCGCTGGTGATCAGCACGGCCATGAGCGGGCCGCCCTGCAGGTCGGCATGCAGATGCACCGGGTACACCTGGGCCTTGCGCTTCTCCAGCACGAGGGCTGAATCGAGCACGCCCTTGCCGATGAACTTGTCGTTGAGGAAGAGGTCCACATCGGGCTCGGCCACCTCGATCCGGAATCCGTTCGGGTTATCGATCCGGGCATCCACGCGCAGGGCCACGGCCTTGGGCGTGAGGCTGAGCACCTCCACGTTGGTGATGTCGGTGAGCTCCACCTCCTTGTAGGGCGAGCAGGATGCCGCGAGGAGCGCGAGCAGCAGGAGAACTTGCTTCATGGCCGACGGATGGCGATCGCCGTGCCGAAGGTCGGTCGGGCTCAGCGCCCGCCGTTCATCATGCCCGCATAATGCTGGAAGAACCGGGGAATGGTGCGAATGCCCTGGAAGTAGTTGAACACGCCGTACTTCTCGTTGGGGCTGTGGATGTTGTCACGGAGTGCGCGCTCATGTCGGTCGAAGTGTTGCCTCGAAGCTTGGGTCTGGTGGAATTAATCGGTCAGGAACGACAGCTTAGCGATGTAATGAATAGATTCGTTATTCGGCAATTCGCCTGGTTACCGAATAGTCATGAACTCCAGTGGGTATCAACAATCAAGCTCTCTTGTATCGGTGGCAAGCATTCCGGCCGGCAATGGCAGAGCCCTAGGCAGGTCGGCAGTTCGGCAGGTAATTCCAGCTTGCCAAGATTCACATTTCGCAAGAACTCGAATGTGGCACTCCTTACGGAATGCCCAGGGTGGAGCTTCCGAATTCAAATGGTATTCAGCTATGGCTAAGCAGCACCATATGAGGCAAGGTAATCATGCCGCCGAGGAAGTCGAGCTTTCTGTGCGATCGTCCTTGAACAGGGACGAGGCGGCCTTGCCCAAGGCGAAATCCACGAGTCGGCTCATTCTGCCCACCGCAGAAGGGCTCCTCTACCTGCCTCATCGCACAGTGGTACTGCTAACTGCGGATGGAAGCTACACGAGATTGCATCTGGATGATGGACGCACCTTGCTCGTGAGCAAGGGCCTCGGCATGCTGCACCGGTGCCTGCCCCCGGCGTTATTCCATAGATGCCACGATTCCCATGTAGTGAACCTGGCGCATGTGATTCGCCTGTTGCGCCAAGGTGGATCTCGCGCGGAGTTGACGGGTGGCTTGGAGGTTCCGGTAGCGCGCAGGCGCTTGAGCGGTTTCTCATCCGCAATGGAGAGCCTCCGAACTTGAAGGTGCGTCGCGCTACCTTCCGGCGCATCATTCCGCTTCTTGCTGCAGGATGGAATGATGCGCCGGAAGGCCAAGCGCTATTCCACAGTGAAGGAGATGGATTCAGCGGAGCCATCCGGATACTGCAGCAAAGCGTGGTACAAGCCCTGCGGCCAGGGAGTGTCCATCTTCACCACGTGCTTGTTCTTGCCGGGCAGCTCGAAGGGAAGCGATTCCGTGAGATACGTCACGCCCATGTTGTTTACAACTGTGAGCGCAACCGTAGTGGGTGCGGGCAGGTCCAGGTCGATCGCGAACAGCTGGTCGCGAACGGGTACGGGATAGATGCTCACGTTGGTGAAAGCTGCGAAATCGGCATTCAGCGTAGTGGCTTGCTGCAAGTCGATGAAGCGGCTGAGGATGCGACCGTCGTTCATGATGATCATGAACTCGTAGAGCCCAGCGGGTACCGTGGTCTTGCGCACCTTGATGAGCTTCGGGTCATTGATCCCTTGCACGGGCACGCTCAGCACTTCCGTGCGTGAATCCTCGCCCCAGTGGTTCACGATGACATTTGCCACATCCGCTAGGATATACTCGCCATTCGGGCCGCTGCCGGTTGGTGTTCCGGCACCGCTCTGGTTGCTTGGGTCGAATCCGTAGGTGATGGTCACGCAGCCCACAATGGACATGACGGAATTCTCGAAGAATCCGACCCCTTCGGGTAGAAGTTCCAGGTGGTAATTGGTACACCACGAGGCGTGACCGCTACCCCACGAAACCCCACCTGTGGGTGCCATCATGCCCTGGCACCAGAGCGGGTTCAGGTTCAGGGTTGATAGGGCGTTCTGCACCAAGCCGTCTGCGTTGTACAAGGTGCGGATATGGCCGGGCTCGTTGCCGCAAACCCCCTGCGTGCTCATCTCGCTCGTCCAGGCATGGAGGTCGCGCCAGGGGCCTTTGCCCTTCTTCACGGCATAAACGTCTTGCGTTACGTTGCCCAGCAAGTAACCCATGTAATCGCGGGCACCGGGGGGCGGGGTTTGAGCGGGGTAGTCTATGAGAAGCACGTCGGTCTGTTCTTGGAAGTATTCTGGTGCGAGGATTTCGCTCCACTCACCACCGCCAATGCCAAAGTGCTCCCATGGATCGAATATGTCTTGAAAGGCTTGCCAGTTGGATTCCTTCACATACAGCCGTGCAGCCTGTCCATTCACGGTGCCGTTGTGGATCTCGATCACGGCCTGCGCCCCGTCGGAGAAGGCTATGAGCGTGTAGGCGTAGAGGTTCGATTCGCAAGTCTCGCGGCACAGCTCGGGCCAGGGCTGGTGGCCTTGGGGCACGCTCTGCACATCAACCACCGGATTGCCACCGCCATCGAATCCCCAGGCGTGGTAGTGCACGCGGTAGGGATCGCTCAGGTCTTCCCAGAGGCTGAAGTCGGCGCGGACGAAGTAGTCGTTGCCCTCGATGGTGAGTGTCTCGACGATGCTGCTATTCAATGTGCCGCCGGCGCCAAGCTCGGTGCCGATGATGTCCACCTTCACGCGTTCGATTCCGAGCGCGTCCGTTTTTGTCCGGTTCAGGATGAAGTAGCCGTTGGCCTCTTCGGGATTCACCCGGAAAAGGTCTTGCCAGTTTGCTTGCCCGCTGCACAAATGTGCGAGCGCGACGAATGCGGATAGGGTCAGGGTGCGCATGGGCATGAAGGCCACCCGGCGAGAGGTTTGCGCTGGGTGGCTTCAGTGCAGAGCTACCCCTTCAATCGGTCGGAATCCAGACTGCCTTTGCAGATGGCCGCAACGTGTTTGCAGCTGGTCGCGGATAGCGCACAAGTGGTCGTTTCCGGACTGCGGCCTTGGTTAAGTGGACGGCCATCCCCTAGGGCTGTTGAATTCTGGATTCGTTCTGCCGACCTAAGTGTTCGTGTGTCTATGCTGTGCCAAGGCGTGCTGCCGATTGAGACGAACCGAGCGATTGAAGCAGCTCAAGGAAGGAGGCGCCGAGGTACGCCAGAAGTGCTGAGCAACGAGGATCCGCAGAGGCTGCTGACGCATGCCAACCGGGTGCAGTGATTCGCTGCGCTGACCTATTCCTTCACGAACGGCGAAACGACCGTTCGGCCACCCGACTCGAAGCGGATGAAATACTGCCCGGTGCTGAGTGCTGCGGTTGGCACTGGTGCCAGCAGGTTGGCTAGCGTGCCGGATGCCACGACGGCGCCTTGCTGATCAACGATGCTCCATCGCAGTGGCGCCTTGCCGTTGGCGCTCGGCGCCACGAAGAGCTGCCCGTCGCAGGGGTTTGGGTAAACCGAGACGGCTATACCTGGGG
>CAZJTB010000066.1:0-9391 GCA_964548485.1 uncultured Chryseobacterium sp.
CACCTACGCAAGGCAGCACCGGCTGGGACATCTTCGTCCACAACGGCGAGGTGCATACGGTGCAGAGCACGTTCAACATCCCATACCAGGCCGGCCACTATGCGAACAACACCGCTCAGACCGAAGCCTTCCTGGGCAATGTGGCCTGGGGGATCCATATCTACTGAGCACCACCGGGTTCCCCTGCTCCCATGCGGTATGTGATCCTCATCGGCACCGCCTTCTCCGTATGCTGCTCCCTTGCGCAGGGCCTCCACCTCCGCGCAGCCCTTCCCGCACCCGGCATTACACCGCTGAAGTCCTTCTACACCGCCGTGCCCGTGCCGGAGATGCTGGATACGGCCGGAACGCGCTGGTTCTGGGACCTCATGTCACGCACTTGGGAACTCGGTATGGAGACCGCCGACACCATTTGGCACCACAGCGCCACGATCAGCCCCGCGCAGGGCGGCAACTTCTCCGCCTATGAGTTGAACGAGCAGCGTTACTCGTTCTTCCACCTGAACGCCGACACGCTGGTGGAGGACAGCACCTGGTCGTTGACGCAAGGCACCACCGAGATCCACGATCCGGCGATCCCCATGGCCTGGCAGGGCCAACAGCTGGGCGACACGCTCTGGTACTTCGATCGCATAGCAGGCGCAAAGCGCATGACCACCTTGCGCGCGACGCTCGACCTGAAGATGCCCTGGGGCACGGTGAACGACCTGCTCGTCTTCGAGGACCGTGTGGCGGACTACATCAACTACCGCATCCACCGGGGAAGAGACCTGGCGCTCGAATTGGCGCGCTACGTGGTGGGCGACGGGCTGTACGTGGTTTGGCCGGCCGAGTGATGGCTGACATCCTTCATGTTGAAAATATATTTTCAATACATATTGAAACTTTAAGGGCATGCGCTACCTTCGCCTTGTTGAAGTCATGGAACTGAAGGAAGCGCGCGAGAAGTTCATCGAGGCCTGGGGGGCCTTCGGAAGCGCTTGGGGCATCAACCGGAGCATGGCGCAGGTGCATGCCCTTTTGCTGATCAACCACGAGCCGCTGAGCACCGAGGATGTGATGGAGCAGCTCAACATCAGCCGGGGCAACGCCAACATGAACCTGCGGGCGCTGATCGATTGGAGCCTGGTGCGCCGGGTGCTCAAGCCAGGCGAGCGCCGGGAGTACTTCGAGGCCGAGAAGGACGTCTGGAAGGTGGCCACACACATCACCCGCGAGCGCAAGAAGCGGGAGCTGGAGCCGCTCATCCGCCTGCTCGATGAACTGGAGGACATCCCCGGCGGCACGCCCGAGGCGAAGAGCTTCCGCCAGATGACCCACGACCTGCACGGCCTCACCACCCGCCTGGATACCCTGCTGGAGCACAGTACCCGCCGCGATGTGCAGTGGTTCGTGAAGGCCGCCACCACCCTGCTCAAATGACCGCCCTTTTTTTCGGCGTAATGTTTCATTTTTTCCTGAAATATCGAACTCGCCAATAGCCATGAACCTCAACCTCCTCGCCTACGCGCTCTTCTTCCCCGCCATGCTGGCGCTGGCGGTGGGCGTGGCGCAGACCTGCCATCGGCACGGCCGCCCCTGGATGCTGCGGCTGTTCCAGGGCGACGCCGCTTTCGTGGATGCCGTGAACAGCATCCTGCTCGTGGGCTGCTACACGGTGAACCTGGGCTACATCGCCGTGGTGATGGCGCGCTGGGAGCCGGTCAGCGGCATCGAGGCGCTGCTCGGCACGCTGGCGCGGCGCATGGCCATCATCGTGCTCGCCCTCGCCGGGCTCCATTATCAGAACATCGCCGTGCTCCTGATCTGGAGCCGGTTCAGCCAATACAAAGCAACCGGTAAGGGCGCGTCATGACGCGCCCCAACAAACACCCCAAGCCATGACCAACACCTTCGTCCTCACCTACCTGATCTACTTGCCGATCGTCATCGGCCTCACGCTCTACGTGGCCCGCACGCTCTTCCGCAACGGGCGGGTCTTCATGCTCGACATCTTCAAGGGCAAGGCCGACATCGCCGATGCCACCAACCGCCTCTTCGAGGTGGGCTTCTACCTCATCAACATCGGCTTCGCGCTGCGCATCATGGAGGTGGACGGCTACTGGGGCGAGAACGCCTACGACAGCATGCAGGAAGTGGTGGAGACGCTGGCCGGAAAGGTGGGCGGCTTCGCCATCTACCTGGGCGTGATGCTCTTCATCAACCTCTTCCTCTTCTTCCGCGGGCGGCGGAAGGCGCGGCAGAACGGGATCACGCTCGGGCCCGCGCTGGTAATACCCGAAGCCTAACCGCAATGGCTAAGCGAATCATACTCGCTGGAGGCACCGGCACCATCGGGAAGATCCTTCAGGAGCACTTCGTTCGGCAAGGCCATGACGTGGTCGTGCTAACACGCCGGCCGGCGATACAGGAGCAACCCATAGCGCGGATGGTGGAATGGGATGGGCGCTCACGCGGTACGTGGTGGCGTGAGCTCGAAGGAGCAGATGCGCTCATCAACCTCGCGGGCCGAAGCGTGGATTGCCGATACACGCCGGAGAACCGCGCCGCCATCCTCAACAGCCGCTTGGAATCGACGCATGCGCTGGGCGAGGCCATGCTGGCGATAGCGTCCCCGCCGCCCTTGTGGATCAACCTGAGCAGCGCCACGGTCTATCGCCACGCCGAGGACCGGCCAATGAACGAGGACACGGGCGAGTTGGGCGATGACTTCAGCCCGCAGGTGGTGAAGGCCTGGGAGAACGAATTCTTCAGGCATGCGCGCCAAGGCGTGCGGCAGGTGGCGGTGCGCTGCGCCATCGTCTTCAGCGGCAAGGGCGGCGCTTTCCCGCGCTACGCGCAACTGGTGCGCTGGGGCCTGGGCGGGCGGCATGGCAGCGGCAGGCAGTTCGTGAGCTGGGTGCATGAGGACGATGTCGCCCGGTTCTTCCAATGGGTCACCGAGGAGCCGAGGGCCGATGGCATCCTCAACCTGGCGGCGCCCAACCCCATCCCGGAGCTGGAGCTGCTCAGCGCCATGCGCGCGCGCATCAAGCCCTGGATCGCACTTCCCGCAGCGGAATGGATGCTGCGCATCGGGGCGCGCATCATCGGCACGGAGACGGAACTGATCCTGAAGAGCAGGCGCGTGGTGCCGGGAAGGGCCTTGCGATTGGGCTTCACCTTCAAGCACCCCTTGCTGGGCGGCGCCCTGGACGACCTGCTACCCTAATCGATGCTCACCTCCTTCTTCTTCTCTTCCTCCTTCCTGGCGCCGCGGAGCTCCGTGCCCTCGCCAACACCCTCGAGCACCTGCAGGTTGATGCCATCGCTGAGGCCGGTCTTGATCCAGGTGCGCTTCCAGTCCTTGCCGTCCTTCACCTTCACGAACGCGCTGTCGCCCTTCGCATTGAACTCCACCACGCTCTCGGGCACGGTGAGCACGCTGTCGCGGCGCTCGAGCTCGATATCGGCATTGGCGCTGTAGCCGCTGCGCAGGCGCTGGCCCTCCTTCAGCTTCACGGCCGCGCGGATCTCGAACTGGATGGCGCCGCTCTCCTCCACGCCCTTGGGCGCGATGTACTCCAGCTCGGCGTCCCACTTGGCGTTGTCGATGGCGCCCACGGTGAGCACAACCGGCATGCCCAGCTTCACCTTGCCCACCTCGCTCTCGTCCACCTTGCCCTGGAAGATCAGGTCGTTCATGTCGGCGATGGCGGCGATGGTGGTGCCTTCGTTGAAGTTGTTCCGCTCGATCACGCTGTTGCCCTCCTTCACGGGCACGTCGAGCACCATGCCTTCGATGGTGCTGCGCACGATGGTGTTGCCCGCGCTGCTGCGGCTGATGCCGTCGCGCACCACCTGCAGCGCCTCCTGGGCTCCGGCAAGCTCCTGCCTGGCGGTCCGCAGGGCGATGTCAAAGCGCTGCATCTCGGCCGCGCTGATCACGCCCTTGTCGAGCAGCGGCTTGTTGCGGTCGAAGTCCATCTGCGCGTTCTGCGCATTGATCTCGGCGGTGCGCACCCGGTTCTCGGCGTTGCTCAGGCTCAGCATATCGGGCACGATCTGGATCTTGGCCAGGGGCTGGTCCTTCTTCACCTGCTGGCCGGCCTCCACGTAGAGCTCGCGGATGATGCCGCTGACCACGGGCTTGATGAGGATCTCCTTGCGCGGCACGATCTTGCCGTTGGCCACGGTCTTCTTCACCACGTTGGCCTTCTTGGGCTTCTCCACGTTGTACTCCACCGGCTTGGGCATGCTCTTCTGCGCCAGGAAATAGAGCAGCCAGATGAAGAGGAGGCCGAAGCCCGCGAGCAAGGCGATTCTGAGGATGCGTTTCATTTCTGAGCGACGGTTGAATGTTGCAGGTTGAGGCTGTTGGAGGTTGAGCGCCCGATCACTCGGCGCGGAGGGCATCCACGGCCTTGATGCGCAGGGCGCGCATGGCGGGCAGCAGGCCGGCGAGCAGGCCGAAGACGAGCAGGACGATGCAAGCCACGACGGCCACTTTGATGTTCACGGAGGGGTCCTTGAAGAAATCGGCATCGCCCACGCCGGCCCGCACCGCCTCCACCACGCCCACCCCAGCCCGCAAGCCGAAGTAGCCCGCGATGAAGATCAGCGTGAGCGCCTCCTGGATGATCTGGCCGGTGATGGCGCGGGGCGTGGCGCCCAGGCTGCGGCGGATGCCGATCTCCTTGGTGCGCTCGTTGATGCTCACCAGCATGATGTTGCCGATGCCGATGCAGCCCGCGATGAGCGAGAACACGCCCACGGTCCAGCTCACGCCGGCGATGGCCACGAAGAGCATGTTCATCATGCCGTAGAACTGCTGCATGTTCCAGCTGCCGAAGGCCGATTGGTCCTCGGGGTCCACCTTGTGCTTGCGCGCCATGAGCTGGCGGATCTTCCTCTCCACCTCCGCCACATCCACGCCGGGCTTGGCCACGATGGTGAACCAATGCACGCGGTTCAGGCTGTTGAAGGCCTTCTGGAAGGTGGTGAAGGGCACGTAGATCTTGGCGTCGGGATTGTCGCCCATCTGCGCGCTGCTCTTCTTCTCCGTGACCCCGATCACCTGGAAGTACACCCCGTTGATCTTGATGTGCCTGCCGATGGGGTCCTCCTTCTGGAAGAGCTGGGCCACCACCTCCTTGCCGATCACGGCCACCTTGCGCTCCTCCAGCAGGTCGGCCCTGTTGAGGAAGCGGCCTTGCGGCAGCCGCACGGCCTCCACCTGGATCACCTCGGGCTCGCTGCCGTAGATGCTGAAGGCGCCGATCCTGCCATTGTAGCTCACGTTGTTGCCGCCCTGCCATCCGCCTAGCTGCAGCTGCGGCGAGCAGATCTCGATGCCGGGCACGTTGCGGCGGATGATGCCGATATCCTCATTGTCGAAGCTGAAGAAGCGCCCCTGCTTGAAGCCCGCATAGGGCTTCGTGGTGGGCATGGTCCAGATGAAGCAGCTGTTGGTGGCGAAGCCCTCGAAGCCGCCCAGCACCGCATTCTCCAGGCCCTTGCCCATGCCCAGCATCACCGTTAGCATGAAGATGCCCCAGCTCACGCCGAACATGGTGAGGAAGCTGCGGAGCTTGTTGCGGCTCAGCGTCTGCCAGATCTCGGCCCAGCGGTCACGGTCGAACATGCTCCTTGGCTGGTTGAGGGTTGCTGGTTGAACTGAAGCGGGTTGAGGGTTCCTGGTCACTCATCGCGGAGGGCTTCGATGGGACGGATCCGGGCCGCGCGGCGCGCGGGGAAGTAGCCCGCCAGCGCGCCGGCCACGATGAGCGCGGCGAGGGCCTTGACCGCCACGCCGATATCGACCGTGGGGTCGCGGAAGAAGGCCGAGCCCGGGACCACGCTGGCGAGAAGCTCCAACAACGCCACGCCGCCTGCGAGGCCGAAGAAGCCGAAGAGCGAGGTGACGAAGAGCGCCTCGAGCATCACCTGGCTGATCACATTGGCGGGCGTGGCGCCGAGCGCCTTGCGGATGCCGATCTCGCGCGTGCGCTCCTGCACCACGATGAGCATGATGTTGCCGATGCCCACGATGCCCGCGAACAGGCTGCCGATGCCCACGAACCAGCCGAAGGCGGTGATGGCCGTGAACACACCGCTGATGGTGCCCACGTTCTCCACATTGTTGCGCACCCAGAGGGCCCGCTCGTCTGTGGGGTCGAAGTTGTGCCGGCGTGCCAGCACATGCACCGCGCGCTGCTGGGCCTGCTCCGCCCCGGCCACGCTGGCATCGGCGAAGGTGAACAGGATATCGTCAAGCAGGCCCTTGGCGTTGAACACCTGCTGCGCCACCTTCAGCGGGATGTAAACCGCGCTGCGCTGGCCCTGCTCGGGGCCGCCCGTGTCGTACTCGTAGAGCCCCACTACCTGGAAGGGGATGCCGTTCACCTGCACCCACTTGCCGATGGGGTCCTCGTCCTTGAAAAGGTCGGCCTTCGCATCCTGCGCGATCACGAGCACCTTCCTCCCCTGCTGCTGATCGATCTCGTTGAGGAAGCGGCCGGCCTTGATCTGCTGGTGCTCCATGTGCCGCCACTCGGGCATCACCCCACGCACGCCGTAGCTGCCGTACTGCTTGCCGTACTGCAGCTGGGTCTGGCCGCGCCAAACGCGGTACTGTCCGCTGATGTGCTCGATGCCGGGAATCGCGTGCCGCAGCGCCTCCACATCACCCTCCTCGAGGATGATCTCGCGATTGGGCGGCAGGCCGTTCCAGGGCTTGCTGGTCTCGTTGCCCCAGATGTGGATGCTGTTGGTGGCCGTGTTCCGGAAATTGTAGGAGAAGCCCTTGGCCAGCCCTCCGCTCAGGCCCAGCAGCACGATGAGCATGAGGATGCCCCAGAGCACCGCGAAGCCCGTGAGCACCGCCCTCAGCTTGTTCTTGCCGATGCTCTCGAAGACCTCGCCCCAGGATTCCCTATCGAACATTGCCGGTGCGGGTTGGGGGGTGGAGGTTGATAGAGGTTGGGAGTTGGTGGGTGAACCAATGAAGGGTAGCGAGTCGCGCAGGGCATTCAACCCTCAACCCTTGCCAACCTCCAACGCTCAACCTGTTATCGCACATCGGCCATCAGGCTTGCTGGATCCATGTAGGCATTCTCGATCAACCCATCGCGCAGGTAGATCACGCGCTGCGTGGCAGCGGCCACCTCGCGCTCGTGCGTCACGATCACCACGGTGAGGCCGAGGTCCTTGTTCACGTTGGTGAGCAGCTCCATCACCTCGTGGCTGGTCCTGCTGTCCAGTGCTCCGGTGGGCTCGTCGGCCAGGATGATCTTGGGGCTGCTGATGAGCGCCCGGGCTATGGCCACGCGCTGCTTCTGCCCGCCGCTCATCTCGTTGGGCATGTGCTTGGCCCAATCCTTCAGGCCCACCTTCTCGAGCATGGCCAGGGCCAGATCATTGCGCTTGCGGCGCGCCACTCCCTGATAATAGAGCGGCAGCGCCACGTTCTCCATGGCATTCTTGAAGCCGATGAGGTTGAAGCTCTGGAACACGAAGCCGATGTACTTCGAGCGGAGCAGCGCGTTCTCCGTCTCGCTCTGTCCTTTGATGAGCATGCCGTCGAGCAGGTACTCGCCCTGATCGTAGTTGTCGAGGATGCCGATGATGTTGAGCAGGGTGCTCTTGCCGCTGCCGCTGGCGCCCATGATGCTCACCAGCTCGCCGCTGCCCACCGTGAGGTCGATGCCCTTGAGCACGGGCAGGATGTTCGCCCCCATGCGGTAGGCCTTGCGGATGCCCTTGAGCTCGATCATCGGAATCGTGAATGCGCGACGGGCCCGAAAGTACCGGGAGCCATCGGAGACCTGGTGCCGGATACACGAACGGTGTGGCGCATGGAGGAGCGGCCCCGCTCGGAACCGCCCTTCGCGCCGCGATGGTTACACTTGCTCCATGACCATGCACCGCCTCCGAAGCGCGCTCCTGTGCGCCATCCTCACCTGCGGCCACTTGGCGCAAGCGCAGGACCTCTCGCAGCTTGACAGCTACATCGCCGACGCCCTCATCACCTTCGACCAGCCCGGCCTCGCCGTGGGCATCGTGAAGGATGGCGAGCTCGTGTTCGCCAAGGGCTACGGCAAGCTCGATCTGGCCAAGCCCGAACCCGTGACGCCGAACAGCGTGTTCTACTGCGCCAGCATCAGCAAGGCCTTCACGGCATGCGCCATCGGCCTGCTCGCCGATGAGGGGAAGCTGGCCTTCGACGACCCAGTGCGGAAGCATCTGCCCGAGTTCAGGACCCCCGATGCGTACGTGACCGAGCACATGACCATAACCGACCTGCTCTGCCACCGCAGCGGATGGATCACCTTCGACGGCGACCTACTCTGGTACGGCACCGGTTACGCTCAGGACGAGATCCTGGCCCGCCACAGCGCGGAGCCATTCACCCATGGCTTCCGCTCCGAGTTCGGGTACAGCAACCTCATGTACATCGCGGCGGCGCGCGTGATCGAGCGCGCCAGCGGGATGAGCTGGGACCGCTTCATTACCGAGCGCATCTTCAGGCCGCTGGGCATGGACCGCAGCCGCGTGGAGACCTCCGACCTGGCCTCGATGAGCGATGTGGCCCTGCCGCATGTGCGAAAGGGACAGGATCCCGCCCAGCCCCAGAAGAGCATGCCCTATCAGCCGCTTCAGGGCGCCGATGGCGCATGCGGCGTGCTCAGCACCGTGAATGACCTGGCCAAATGGGATCGGATGTGGGCCGACGAGGGCAAGTGGGAGGGCAAGCCCTTCCTGAAGCCCGCCACCTTCCGCGCGCTCACCGCCACCCACCTGGCCATGGGAGGCAGACGCGATGGCGCCGCGCTCGGCTGGTTCGTCGAGTACAACAACGGCAACAAGGTGATCACGCATAGCGGTGGCATGCCGGGCTTCATCCTCAACCATGCTGTCGTGCCCGACAAGGACCTGGCGGTCATCTGCCTGGGCAATGGCGAGAGCTACAGCGTGTTCGCCATCACCAGCAAGGTGCTCGACCTCTACCTGGGCGATGGCAAGGCCGACCCCGTGACCCAGATGATCCCGCGGATCAAGGCGAACAAGGAAGAGGACCTGAAGCGCGTGGCGGCGCGCGCAGCGGCCCGCGTGGCCAGGACCAAGCCCAGCACGGCACCGGCAGCTCTGACCGGCGAATACTCAGACAAGATCTATGGCGATGCCCGGGTCTCGGTGGCCGATGGCAAGCTCTCCCTGGCGCTGCTGCCGGCCAAGGAGCTGTTCACCGGAGAGCTCGTCCATTGGCACTACGACACCTACCAATGGAGGCATGCCGACCCCTTCCTGGAACCGGGTTACATCACCTTCGAGTTCGATGCCGACCACAAGGTCACCGGGTTCAAGATCGACCTGCACAGCCCCGACTTCCACTTCCACAAGCTCGACTTCC
>CAZJTB010000067.1:0-9295 GCA_964548485.1 uncultured Chryseobacterium sp.
CTTTAGCAGTGCGCCCTTGTGGAACCATACGCTCACGAAGGACTTGAAGCCGTGGAGGCCGATCATGATGCCATCGTGGTCGAAGTGCGGGGAGTTCCAGCGCCAGGCTTCGGTGATGTCCTCGTCCACACTGTGGATGAGCTGGCGCAGGCGAATCAAGGTCTTCCGCTGCCACTCGGGCCGTTCGGCGATGTAGAGGTTGATCTGTTCCTGCGGGGGGAGCATGGCATTGGCGTTAAGGGGCGGCCAAGCTAGCATGGGTGCGAAATCAGGGGGCGCGCCAAGCGCCGCACAGATTTCAACAGCGTTCGAGCACCACGGCATACCCCTGGCCCACGCCGATGCACATGGTGCAGAGCGCGAATCGCTTCCCAAGTCGCTGAAGCTCAATGGATGCCGTTTGCAGCAGGCGGGCGCCGCTCATGCCCAGCGGATGCCCCACGGCAATGGCGCCGCCATTGGGGTTGATGCGCGGGTCATCGTCGGCCAGGCCCAGGCTTCGGGTGCAGCTAAGCACCTGGGCGGCAAAGGCTTCATTCAGCTCGATCACATCCATCTGGTCGAGCGTGAGCCCCGCGCGCTTCAAGGCCAGCTTGGTGGCGCCCACCGGGCCGATGCCCATGATGCGGGGCTCCACGCCCACCACGGCGCTGCTCACGAAGCGTGTGAGTGGCTTCAAGCCGCTCGCTTTCAAGCCGGCCTCGCTGGCCACCAGCACCGCTGCGGCGCCATCGTTCAGCCCGCTGGCGTTGCCCGCGGTAACGGTGCCGTTCTTCCGAAAGGCGGGCTTCAGGGCAGCGAGTCCTTCCCGTGTGGTCTTGGGCTTCACGAATTCATCGTGCGCGAAGGGCACCGGTTCGCCCTTGCGCTGGGGAACAGGCACGGGGGCGATTTCCATGGCGAATCGGCCACTGGCCTGCGCGGCGGCGGCCTTCTGCTGGCTCCAGAGGGCGAATCGATCCTGGTCCTCGCGGCTTATCGGGTTCGCATCCAGCAGGTTCTCAGCGGTCTCGCCCATGGCATCGGTGCCGAACTGCTCCTTCATGCGCGGGTTCACGAAGCGCCAGCCGAAGCTGCTGTCGAAGAGCTGCGCGTCGCGGCCGAATGGCGTGCTGGTCTTGTTCATCACCCAGGGACCGCGAGTCATGTGCTCGACCCCGCCGGCGATGAATAGGTCGCCTTCGTTGGCGGCGATGGCGCGCGTGGCGCCCACAACCGCGCTCATGCCCGAGGCGCAGAGCCGATTCACCGTTTCGCCGGGCACCGATACCGGAAGCCCGGCCAGCAGCAGCGCCATGCGGGCCACGTTGCGGTTGTCCTCGCCGGCCTGATTGGCGCAGCCGAGGATCACATCGTCGATGGTGGCTGGGTCGATGGAAGGATTCCGCTTCACCAGCTCGCGCAGGGCGTGGGCGGCCAGGTCGTCGGCGCGCACGGTCGCGAGTGTTCCCGCGAATGCGCCGATGGGCGTGCGGATGGCATCAACGATGAATGCGTCTCTCATCTCGGGCTATGATTGTTCTTCGGGGAACCAGGGCTTGCCGGTGCGGTACACCGTGCCCTTGAAGAGGGCCACCTGCTCGTTCCGCTCGTTGGTCACGGTGATGTAGTAGATGCCGATGCCCCGCGTGAGGCTCTTCTCCTCGCTGGTGGCGGTGAGCACCTCGCCCGCCTTCACCGGCTTGGTGTGGCTGATGCTGGTTTCCACGCTCACGCTCTGGATGCCATGGCTGTTGCTGGCGAAGGCGAGGCAGCTATCGGCCAGGGAATAGGTGATGCCTCCATGGGCGATGGCGAAGCCATTGAGCATCTCGCCGCGAACCGTCATGCGCAGCACGCAATGGCCTGGCTGCACCCGAACACGCTCGATGCCCAGCCAGATGCTGAACGGGTCGTTGTCGTACATGCGAGCGACCACCTTTTCGGCGAGTTCCTGCGGCGACATGGCGGCGAAGGTATCCGCGGCCGCTCAGCGCGCATGGAACAGGTCTGGGGTGATGGCGCCTTCGTGCAGCAACAGCCATTGCTTCCGTGCCAGCCCGCCGCTGTATCCCGTGAGCGCGCCCCGGCTGCCCACCACGCGATGGCATGGGATGATGATGGGCAATGGATTCGCGCCATTCGCCCCGCCGATGGCGCGCGCCGCCGCAGCGCCTCCAAGTTGGGCGGCAATGGCCTGGTAGCCCATCGTGGCACCGAAGGGGATGGCCGCCACGGCCTCCCATACCGCGCATTGGAACGGCGTTCCAGTGGGGGCGATGGGAAGGTTGAATGAGCTCCGTTGGCCGGCGAAGTACTCGGCCAGCTGACGCTGCGCTTCCACCAGCACCGGAGGCGTGTTGCGGGCTGGTGCTTGCGCCGCATCGAATGTGAGCCCGGTTATCCGCACGCCCTTGCTCTCGATCCGCAGCAAGCCGATGGGCGACTCCATCACCAAAGCATGCAAGGGACTTACGTCTTGGCTCATGGGAGCGCCTTCTACCTTGGTCGCAAATCTCCGTCAATGGCCTGGTTCACGCCCGACTTCAATCGGTTCTTCATAGACCTCGCGAAGAGCAACAACAAAGAGTGGTTCGACGCCAACCGCAAGCGCTACGAGCAGAGCGTGAAGCAGCCCTTCGAGGCCTTCGTGGCCGAAGCGATCACCCGCATCTCGAAGCATGACAAGGCCGTTGCCATCACGCCGAAAGAGGCCATCTTCCGCATCAACAAGGACATCCGCTTCAGCAAGGACAAGACGCCGTATAAGCTGGAGGCCTCTGCCATCATCTCGCCTGCCGGTCGCAAGGACCACTCGCTGCCCGGCCTCTACTTCGCGCTGGGGCCAGAGAGCGTGAAGTTCTACGGCGGCTGCTACATGCCCGACAAAGAGCAGCTCTTCGCGATTCGCACGGCTATCATGAATGATGGCAAGGGCTTCCGCAAGGCCATAAGCGGCAAGGCCTTCGTCACGCTCTTCAAGGAGGTGCAGGGCGAGGCCAACAAGGTGCTCCCGGCGGAGTTCAAGGCGCTGGTGGCGAAGGAGCCGCTGATCGCGAACAAGCAGTTCTACGTGGGGGCCGAGCTCCCGGCGAAACGGGTCACGGACCCCGCGCTCATGGATGCGCTCATGGAGCACTGGCTGGCCATGCGCCCGTTCAACGATTGGCTCGCGAAGGCCATCGGCCGCCCCTGAAAAAGAGAAGCGCCCGCCTTGCGGCGAGCGCTCCCCCCTTTCACCAACCGGTTACTGGGCGGCCTTGCCGTTCAGTTCAACGGTCAGTTCGATGTTGTCGGCCAGGATCGCATCCTTCATGAAGTGCTTCCAGGCGACGCCGTACTTCTGGCGGTCGAACACCAGCTTGCCGGTGGCCTTCACGGTGCCGTCGGCATTCTCGGTGATCACGATGTCGGTGATGGTCTCCGGGTTGGTGGTGCCGCGGATGGTGAGCTCGCCGGTGGCGGTGTTGCCGCTGCCGCCGGTGATCTTCAGCGTGGCGGTGGGGTGGTTGCCGCTGTCGAAGAAGTCGGCGGTGCTCAGGTGGCCGATGAGCTGGCTCTTGGTGCCCTGCTTGCTGCCCTCAGGCTGGTAGCCGTCGTCGGTGGGGTTGATCGAGGTCATGTTCACCTCGAAGCTGCCTGCCTTGAGCACGCCGCCCTGCACGGTGAATTCGCCGCTATTGAAGGCGATGGTGCCGTTGTGGCCGTAGGGGGCCGGACCGGTCACCTTGCCCGCCCAGTTGATCACGCTGGTGGCGGCGTCGATGGTGTACTTGTGCTCGGCCGCGGCCGCAGCGGCGAGGCTGTCGGCGATGGCCTTCTCGCGGGCCGCTTGCTTCTCGGCCTCCGAAGGGCCGCAGGCCACCAGCACGGTGGCCAGTGCGGCAATGGAAAGGGCAGTGGACTTCATGGTTGTGTTGGTGAATTGGGCCGCAAAGAAAGGCATTTGTTTGCCATGGAGAATAAACGAACGTGAATTTTTCCGAACGCCATGATCGGGCAGGTGTCAGATCAGTCGCGATCCCGCGCGGGCCGCACGTCGCAGCAGGGGTGAAGGGCGGTAGCGGTCCTCTCCGTACTCCGCCTGCAGGCGCTCCAGCACGGCCAGCCAATGGGCCGCGCCCCGTTCATCGGCCCAGGCGAGCAGGCCTTTGGGGTAGTTCACGCCCTTGGTCATGGCCAGGTCGATATCCGATGCATTGGCCACCTGCCAGAAGAGGGCATCGGCGGCCTCGTTGATGAGCATGGCTAGCACCCGCTCCACGATGGTGGCCGCGAGGGCGGGTTCCACCATAGCAGTCGGCGGTTGGGCACCAGCGCTGTAGTCGTAATAGCCGCGGCCGGTCTTGCGGCCCAGGCGCCCGCTCTCCACCTGGCGCTGCTGCGTGAAGCTCGGCTTGTAGCGCTGGTCATAGTGGAAGGCCTCCCACACGGTCCGCGTCACCGTGAAGTTGATGTCGTTGCCGATGAGGTCCATGAGCTCGAAGGGGCCCATGCGGAAGCCGGCACCTTTCAGAGCCGCATCGATGGTGGGCATGTCGGCGATTCCTTCTTCGAAGATGCGGATGCTTTCCCCGTAAAAGGGGCGCGCCACGCGGTTCACGATGAAGCCGGGGGTGTCCTTGCAGAGCACCGGCACCTTGCCCCAGGCTTGCATCAACGCATTCATCCGCGCACCGAGGTCCGGGCTGGTGGCCAGGCCGGGCACGACCTCCACCAAGGGCAGCAGCGGCGCGGGATTGAAGAAGTGCAGGCCGATGACGCGCTCGGGCTTGCTGCACGCCGCTGCGATGGCGGTGACGGAGAGCGAGGAGGTGTTCGTGGCGAGCACGGCATCCGCGGCCAGGATCCCTTCGAGATCAGCAAAGAGCTTCTTCTTGATGCCGAGGTCCTCTATGATGGCTTCGATCACGAGCGCGCTGCCGGCGAGTTCCTTCAGGTCGCTGGCCGGTGTGATGCGGCCATGGATGCCATCGGCTTGCTCCTTGGTGAGCTTGCCTTTCTCCACCAGCTTGCCGAGCGTTGCGCGCAGGGCGGCGAGCGCTTTATCCACGGCTTCGAGGCGCGTATCGTAGAGCACTACAGCATGCCCGGCCTGCGCGGCCACTTGCGCGATGCCGCTGCCCATGGTGCCGGCGCCGATCACGGCGACCTTCTTCGTTGCATCCATTCGTTTAGAGGTGTGTCGACCCGGAGGGTCAACGTTGCTGGAGGATGATGGCGATCACTCGCCCTTGTAAACGGGTTTGCGCTTCTCCAAAAAGGCCTTCACGCCCTCGTTGTAGTCGTGGCTGCGGCCGGCGATGCTCTGCAGCTCGTTCTCCACATCGAGTTGGGCATCGAGCGTGCTGCTCTGCGCGCGGTTCAGGGCTTCCTTGGTGAGGGCGATGGCCTTGGTGGGCATGGCGGCGAGCTTCTGGGCCAGCGCCCTGGCCTCGTTCATCAGCTCCGCATCGGGCACGGCCTTCCAGATCATGCCGAGCGCCTCCGCCTCCTTCGCGCTCACCTTGGGCGCCAGGATCATCTGCCCGAAGGCGCGTTGCATGCCCACGAGCCTCGGCAGCGTGAAGGTGCCGCCGCTGTCGGGTATGAGGCCGATGTTGATGAAGCTCTGGATGAAGCTGGCGCCCTCGGCGGCGAGGGTGAGGTCGCACGCGTAGGCGATGTTGGCCCCGGCGCCGGCCGCCACGCCATTCACGGCGGCGATCACGGGCTTCTTCAGCGCACGGATGCGGCGTACGATGGGGTTGTACTGGGTGGTGAGGATGTCCTCGATCTTGGTTCCCGGAGCGATGGCCTCGGCCAGGTCCTGTCCGGCGGAGAACGCACGGCCAGCGCCGGTGAGCAGCACGGCACGGATGCTGGCATCAGCCGCGCACCGGTCCAGCGCATCGATCACTTCCAGCGAGAGCTGCCGGTCGAAGCTGTTGAGCTTGTCCGGCCGGTTCAGCGCGAGCGTGGCCACGCCATCGGCCACGGTGAAGAGGAGCTTCTCGTAGGTCATGGGGCGAAAGTGATCAGAAGATCAGACAATCAGACGATCAGACAATCAGAAGATCGGGCAATCAGTGGGTCAGGGAAGAGCCGTCTGCGGATCGATGCCCATCGCGCACTTGAAATGCCCCTTCGGACAGGCCTTGTGCCCGTGCAGGCCGCACGGCCGGCAATCGAGCGGCTCGCGGGTCTCCAGCACACGGCCGTTGGCGCGCAGCGGCCCGAAGCCGAAGGCCGGCACCGTGCTGCAGAAGATGGCCGTCACCGGCGCGTCCATCGCGCTGGCGATGTGCAGCGGCGCGCTATCGTTCACGTAGTTCATCACCGCGCCTCGCATCAGCGCGGCGGTGCCCAGCAAGGAGAGCTTGCCCGCCAGCACCTCGCCGCGCCCGGCCGCTTTGGCAATGCGCTCACAGAGCGGCGCATCGCCCGGTGCGCCGATCAGCAGCACGCGCTGCTGCGCAGGCAGCGCCTTGATGAGCTCGATCCATTGCTGCTCCGGCCATTGCTTGGTGAACCAGACTGAAGCTGGCGCGATGGTGACGTAGGACCCATTCCCGCCATTGACGCCCAGTTTGATTTCAGCCTTGAGGTCATCAATCTCCCATGGTTCGGGATGCAAGGCTGGCATCGGTCGTGATGCATCGGTCAAGTGCGCGATCAGCGCATTCAGTCGGTCCACCTCGTGCCGTCCATCGCCGATCACGTGCTTCACCGTGCGCGTGAAGAGGAAGCTCAGCGGGTTCTTGTCGTAGCCGATCTTCTCCTTGCCTCGGGCCAGAGCCGTCATCAGTCCTGTGCTGAGGAAGCGCTGGCAGTTGATGATGTGGTCGTATTCGGTTTTGCGCAGCTCACCGATGATTCGGAAGAGGTCGCGTGTTTTGCCGGCGCGCTTGTCCCAGACATGGAGCCTGTTCAGGAAGGGATGCCCGATGAACAAGCCCTCGTTGCCCTTGCGCACCACCAGGTCGATGGCGGCATCGGGATGGAAGGCATGCAGCTTCTCCAGCAGCGCGGAGGCCAGCACGGCATCGCCGAGGAAGGCGGTCTGGATGACGAGGATGCGCTTCACACGGCCACGCTATGCTCCCGCAACGCTTCGTTGAGGCTGGTCTTCCGATCGGTGCTCGCTTTGCGCTGGCCGATGATGAGCGCGCAGGGCACGCCATACTCGCCAGCGGGAAACTTCTTCGGCACGGTGCCCGGGATCACCACGCTGCGCGGGGGCACGTGGCCTTTCATCTCCACCGGCTCCGGCCCGGTCACGTCGATGATGCGCGTGCTGGCGGTGAGCACCACGTTGGCGCCCAGCACGGCCTCCTTGCCCACGCGCACGCCCTCCACCACGATGGCGCGCGAGCCGATGAAGCAGCCATCCTCGATGATCACCGGTGCGGCCTGCACGGGCTCCAGCACGCCGCCGATGCCCACGCCGCCGCTGAGGTGCACATGCTTGCCGATCTGCGCGCAGCTGCCCACCGTGGCCCAGGTGTCCACCATGGTGCCCTCATCCACATAAGCGCCGATGTTCACATAGCTCGGCATCAGGATCACCCCGGGGGCGAGGTAGCTGCCATGCCGCGCAAGGGCATGCGGCACCACCCGGACACCGATCTGGGCGAAGCGCTTCTTCAGCGGGACCTTGTCGTGGAACTCGAAGGGGCCTACTTCCATGGTGCGCATCTGCTTGATGGGGAAGTACATGATCACGGCCTTCTTCACCCAATCGTTCACGCGCCAGCCGCCGATGCCATCCGGCTCCGCCACGCGCAGCACACCGCGGTCCAGTTCCTCCACCACGCGCTCAATGGCCATCACCACCTCCTGGTCGCGGAGCATGTCGCGGTTGTCCCAGGCTTTCTCGATGAGTTCGTGCATGGGTCAAAGATGCGGGTTGCAGGTTGGAGGTTAATGGTCGTTGTAGGTTGTTGCCGACGCAAGGGCTTCAGCACCAGGTTGGGGGTTAGGTCACAACCTCCAACCTTCAACCGAAGAAGCCTCACCTTTGACTCCATGGGACGCGTGATCGCCATCGACTTCGGGCTGAAGCGCACCGGGCTGGCCGTGACGGACCCGCTGCGCATCATCGCCACGGCTTTGGAGACGGTAGAGAGCAAGGACCTGATGCGTTTTCTTGAGGATTTCTGCAGGCGCGAGGCGGTGGATGGCATCGTGCTGGGCCTGCCGAAGAACCTGGATGGCAGCGACACGGACGTGACAGCGAATGTCAGATTGCTGGAAGCCGAGCTGCGCAGGCGATTCCCAACGCTCTTCATCGAATCGGTTGACGAGCGCTTCACCTCCAAGCTGGCCCAGGAAACGTTGATGGCCAGCGGCAAGCGGCGCATGGCGCGCCGTGAGAAAGGCCAGCTGGACCGGATCAGCGCCACCATCATGCTTCAAGGCTGGCTGGCCCGCAAGTGACCTTGTGGCAGTCGGCTTCCGGGCGGCATGGTGCTTGGCCCGGGCCGCCGCGCCTGTTGAAAACCGTGTCTGGAACGCGGCGCCCGTGGGCGGTACTTTCGCACCTGTCAATCTGACCCAATCCTGTCGATGAACGACATCCTCCATAGCGACCCGAATCTGTTCAGCAGCGAAGCCATCGAGAACGAGACCGAGCTCATCCCCCTCATCACCGCCGAGGATGAGGAGCAGATGAACGCGGAGAGCACGCCGCCCGAGCTGCCCATCCTGCCCCTGCGCAACACCGTGCTCTTTCCCGGCGTGGTCATCCCCATCACCGTGGGGCGCGACCGCAGCATCCGGCTGATCCAGGACGTGTACCGGGGCAGCCGCACCCTCGGCGTGGTGAGCCAGAAGGACAGCCAGATCGAAGAGCCGCGACTGGACGACCTCAACCGCGTGGGCACCATCGCCACCATCATCCGCATGCTGCGCATGCCCGATGGCAGCACCACCGCCATCATCCAGGGCAAGAAGCGCTTCGAGGTGCTGGAGATGGTGAAGCTCGATCCCTACTTCACCGCGCGCGTGAAGGAGTTCGAGGAGATACGCCCCGCCAAGGACGACAAGAGCTTCGCCGCGCTGGTGAGCTCGCTGAAGGACCTCTCGCTCGACATCATCAAGCAGAGCCCGCACATCCCCACCGAGGCGCAGTTCGCCATCAAGAACATCGATTCGCCCTCCTTCCTCGTGAACTTCATCAGCAGCAACATGAATGCTGATGTGTCGGAGAAGCAGAAGATGCTGGAGGTGGCCGACCTGCGCGAGCGCGCATCGCTGCTGCTGGCGCACCTGACCAAGGAGCTGCAGATGCTGCAGATGAAGAACGAGATCCAGAGCAAGGTGCGCACCGAGGTGG
>CAZJTB010000068.1:0-6673 GCA_964548485.1 uncultured Chryseobacterium sp.
GAAGCTCACGTGCTTCTTCAGCATCTTGTTGTAGATGCTGTGCACGCTCTTGGGCCTGCCCTTGATTTCGTAGCTGAAGGCCTCGCGGTCGAGCGATTGCTTGATGGGCACCACGAAGCGGCTGATGAAGCGCTTGCGCACGGCCTCGCCCTTCTTCAGCTTGGTGCTGATCTCGTCGTACACCTCGGGCTCCTTGAACTTCAGGGAGAGGTCCTCCAGCTCGCTCTTGATGGAGTAGAGGCCCAGGCGGTGGGCGAGGGGGGCGTAGAGGTAGAGCGTCTCGCTGGCGATCTTCAGCTGCTTGTCGCGCGCCATGCTCTCCAGGGTGCGCATGTTGTGCAGCCGGTCGGCCAGCTTCACCAGGATCACGCGCACGTCCTGCGCCAGGGTGAGCAGCACCTTGCGGAAGTTCTCGGCCTGGATGCTGTCGGCGGCGAACTGCAGCCCGCTGATCTTGGTGAGCCCGTCGATGATGGTGGCCACCGTGGGTCCGAAGAGGTCCTTCACGTCATCGAGCGTGAGGTCGGTGTCCTCCACCGTGTCGTGCAGCAGCGCGGCCACCACGCTGGTGGCGCCCAGGCCGATCTCCTCGGCGCAGATGCGCGCCACGGCGATGGGGTGGTAGATGTAGGGCTCACCGCTCTTGCGCCGCTGCTCCTTGTGGGCCTCCACCGCGATGTTGAAGGCCTTGCGGATCATGCGCGTGTCATCGGCGGTGCGCTCGCCCTTGATGGCGCGCAGCAGCGTGCGGTACCGGCGCAGGATCTCCGCGCGCTCAGCCGCCAGGTCGATCACGGGCGGGGCTTCCTGCTGCGGGGCTTCCGATGGCCCAGGTGCGGCGCTGCTCATGGCCTCGAAGTTAGGCGGCCTCGAAGGGCCGTGCCGGCAGCACCGTTCCCCGCACCTCGCCGAAGCCGATGCGCACGCCATCCTTCTCGGCATGGCCGCGCATGATCACCGTGTCGCCGTCCTCGATGAACCTGCGCTCGGAGCCATCCGCGAGCCTCAGCGGTCTGGTGCCTTTCCACGCCAGTTCCAGCATGCTGCCGAAGCTGTCGGGCGCCTCGCCGCTGATGGTGCCGCTGGCCATGAGGTCGCCCGGGCGCACGTTGCAGCCGTTCACCGTGTGGTGCGCCAGCTGCTGGGCCATGTTCCAGTACTGGTGCTTGAAGTTGCTGCGGCAGATCACCGTTTCGCTCCCGCCCGCGGTGGCGATGGCCACTTCCAGGCCGATGTCGAAATGCTTGTGGCCGCTGTAGCGCAAGTAGGGGAGCACGGCGGGCTCCTGCACGGGGCCTGGCACGCGGAAGGGTTCAAGCGCATCCAGCGTGACCACCCACGGGGAGATGCTCGAGCCGAAGTTCTTGCCAAGGAAAGGCCCCAGCGGAACGTACTCCCAAGCCTGGATGTCGCGCGCGCTCCAATCGTTGAAGAGCACCAGGCCGAAGATGCGCTCCTCGGCCTCGGCGGTGCTGATGCGTCGCCCCATCGGGTTGCCCCTATAGGTGATGAAGCCCACTTCCAGCTCGAAGTCAAGCTGCCGCGTGGGGCCGAAGACCGGCGCCGCATCGGGGCTGGGCTTGTACTGCCCGCAGGGGCGGTGGATGTCCGTGTTGCTGGGCACGATGCTGCTGGCCCGGCCGTGGTACCCCACCGGCAGATGCAGCCAGTTCGGCAGCAGGGCATTCGCGGGGTCGCGGAACATGGTCCCCACGTTGAAGGCATGCTGGCGGCTGCTGTAGAAGTCGGTGTAGTCGCCGATCTGGCAGGGCAGGGCCATGCGCAATTGATCAACAGGCACCGTGGCCTGCTCAATGATGCCGCGGTGCTTGTTGTTCGCCGGATCGTCGCGCAGCAGCTCGCTCAGGCGCTGGCGCAGCGCGCGCATCACCTCCGGCCCTTCATGCAGCAGCATGCTCAGGTCCTCCTCGAAGGCGAACTCCTCCAGGCCGTCAGGGCCCTCGATGAGCCCCTCCAGGGCCAAGGCGCGCAGGTCGATGGCCAGGTCGCCGATGCGGGTGTGAACGGTGTAGTCCTCGCCATCGCGCGAGCCCGCGCCGAAGGGGATGTTCTGGATGGGGAAGTCGCTGCCAGCGGGCACGGGCAGCCAGGGGCGTAGCGCGGGGTCGTTGGGATGGATGGGCATCGTGGTGTGCCGTTGCCGGGTGCGATGGCACCGGGCAAAGGTGCGGCGCCGGAGCGTTCGCGAACTTCACCGCGAAGCATGATCACCTGGAAGCGCATCGCGATCGCCCTGGTGGCGCTGCACACGCTGCTCATGGCCTGCTACACCTTCCCTGAAGGGCTGGTGCCTGCACGGGCGCGCGTCATCGGCCAGCTCTATGCACGGCCATTGTTCCACCAGCAATGGCGGCTCTTCGCTCCCGATCCACCCATGTGCGATTGCGCCGTGGAGGTTGGGCTGGGCGAATCGGAATGGCGCCCGCTCGTTCATGCCGGGAGCAGCTATCTGATGCGCCGGATGGCGCAGGGCATCGCGCGCAACACGCAGCGGGCGCTCGCGGACGGGGCTTCCGGGCCCGATGAGCCCACCGCGCTTGCCATGCGCGCCATGGTGCGCGACCTGGGCCGTGAGGGGGGGCATCTGCGATTCCGGCTGGTGGAGCATTGCGTTGCGGAGCCCGGCCAACCGGCGGTGCGCACGATGCGCATCACATCACTCGCGCTGCCGTGATCGGATCCGATGGCCGGCTGCTCTTCCTGCGCGCTGTGCCCGCGTGGCTGCTGGGCTTCCTCCTCTCCGGCCTATCCGAAGCCGAGTGGCTCTGGTTGCACCCGGTTTCGCCGCCCTGGTTCCCTCCCGGGCCGCTTCGGTATGCCACGCATGCCTTGTGCGGGGAGGTGCCCGAACCGGTGGTGGTGCTGGTGCTGGCCCTTGCGCTGGCCTTGGCCGGCTGGCAGCTTATCGCGCGGCCTCGCTGGTGGGCGTGGGCGCTCATCTGGTTCCTGTTCACGAACCTGATGAACCGCGCGTGGCTGTCGGGCAGCGGAGGTCAGCAGCTCATGAGCAATGCCCTCTTCTGGGGCGTTTTCCTGGCCGCAGGCAGCGAGCGCCTTCGTTTCATCGGCCTTTGGGCCATCCGCCTGCAATTGCTGCTGGCCTATGCCGCAACCGGTCTGCACAAGCTCACCGGCGCGCACTGGATCGATGGCACGGCGCTCGGGATCGCGGCTACGGATCAGGCATTCGGGCCGGCCTGGTTGGCTTCCTTTCCGCTGTTGTGCACGCTGGCCACGTGGATGATCCTGGCGTTTCAACTCACCTTTCCGCTGGCCATCTGGTTCCGGCGGCTGCGGTTGCTTTGGCTCATCGGGGGCGCGCTATTCCATCTGGCAACAACCGTGTGGATGGATATCCCGGAGATGGGGCTCGCCTTCATCGCATGCTATCCGATCTGGTGCGATGGCAGCGTCGCGAAGCAGGCAGCGCTCTTGCGGGAACCGAAGCCCGGAGAGGGGCGCGTCATCTAACTCGTCACCGCCCATCCATACAGCGGCTTCAGGCGCATCATGCCGCCCACGTAGAACTTCACGCGGTCCAGCTCGCCCTGATCGCCGTTGCTGCGCAGCGCGGTGTCGATGAGGTCCACGATCTTCTTGCAGTCGGTCTCGTTGAGCCCGCGCGTGGTGATGGCCGCCGTGCCGATGCGGATGCCGCTGGTGACGAACGGGCTCTTGTCGTCGAAGGGCACCATGTTCTTGTTCACGGTGATGTGGGCCTGGCCCAGCAGCGCTTCCGCATCCTTGCCGCTGACGCCCTTGTTGCGCAGGTCGATGAGCATGCAATGGTTCTCCGTGCCACCGCTCACGATCCGGTAATCCTTGGCCATGAACGCCTCGGCCATGGCAGCGGCGTTGGCCATCACCTGCTTGCCATACACCGTGAAATCCGGTGAGAGCGCCTCACCGAAGGCCACGGCCTTGGCAGCGATCACATGCTCCAGCGGGCCGCCTTGCGTGCCAGGGAACACGGCGCCATCCAGGATCGCGCTCATCAGGCGCGTTTCACCCTTGGGGGTCTTCAGGCCCCAAGGGTTCTCGAAGTCGCTGCCCATTAGGATCAGCCCGCCGCGCGGGCCGCGCAGGGTCTTGTGCGTGGTGGTGGTCGCCACATGGCAGTGGGGCAGCGGGTCGTTCAGGAGTTTGGCGGCGATGAGCCCCGCCGGGTGGCTGATATCGGCCAGCAGCAGGGCGCCCACCTCATCGGCGATCGCGCGGAAGGCGGCGTAGTCCCAATCGCGGCTGTAGGCGCTGGCACCGCAGATGATGAGCTTCGGCTTCTCGCGCAGGGCCACCTCGCGCACCGCATCCATCTCCACCCGCCCCGTTGTCTTGCTCACCCCATAGAACACTGGACGGTACAGCTTGCCGCTGAAGTTCACGGGGCTCCCGTGGGTGAGGTGGCCGCCATGGCTCAGGTCGAAGCCGAGGATGGTGTCTCCGGGCTTCAGGCAGGCCAGCATCACGGCCGCATTGGCTTGCGCCCCGCTGTGGGGCTGCACATTGGCCCAGGCTGCGCCGAAGAGCTTCTTCGCCCGGTCGATGGCCATGTTCTCCACCTCGTCGATGAACTCGCAGCCGCCGTAGTAGCGTTTGCCGGGAAGCCCTTCCGCGTACTTGTTGGTGAGCACGCTGCCCATGGCCTCCAGCACCTGCTCGCTCACGTAGTTCTCGCTGGCGATCAGTTCCAGGCCCACCGTTTGGCGCCAGCGCTCTTTGTCAATCAGGTCGAAAAGGGGCTGGTCGCGCTGCATGGGAGAAGGGGATTGGTGTGAGGGGCTCAAATGTACCGATCGCCGTGTGCCGGGGATGGTCGGAGGCTGAGCGCCCAGATGACCAGGAGCGGGATGGGGTATTGAAGCGCATGGGCAAGCTGGATGGCGGGAGGATACAGCCACGCGGCATGGCGCGAGAGCGCGAGCAGCACGCCTGCGAGCGCGCTGAAGGCGATGAAGAGGCCGATGACGGCTCGCCAGGGACCGTTTGGCCCGAACCGAGCCCTGCACATGGCCAGCGAGAGCAACAGGTTGGCCAGCAGGAAGCCGATCGACAGCGACCATTTGAGGGCATTCAGATGGCCAGCGTCCCAATCCAGCACCCAGCCTTGGAACGTGGAGTGGGCATAGCTCATGGGCGTGCCGCGCAGCTCGTGGTCAAGCTGGTAGTTGAGGTTCACGAAGAGGAACTCGCGGGCAGCGCCCAGCCCGGTGCCGAGGCCAACCAAGAGCACGCTCAGCACGCTGCGGCGATTCATAGGCCCAGCCCCGGCTTCGTTCTGGCGAATCGCCTTACCCAAATGGCCCAGAGGGCGAACACAGCTCCATACACCACCACATAGAAGGTGTAGTCGTGGTTGAAGTTGAGCCAATCGTAGCTGATGGTCACCACGATGCAGAGCGCGGCCACCCGGATGGCGTTGAGCAGGTGGATGAGCAGGATGCCGGCAGGGATGAACCAGGCCTTATGCCGCCCGGGGCCGGGGTAGGCCATGATGAAGATGGCGAACACGGCGAACAGCGGTATGCCGTTGCACGGATCGCCGATCCACAGGTGCGAGCCGCCTTGCACGCCGATGTAGCGCTCCAGGTCGATGCGGGGCTCCGGAAGCATCTCGTAGCCAAGTCCTTGCAGGATGAATGTGGCAACGGCGACCAGGCTATTGATCACGCTCCGGTCCAGTTTGCCCCATGGATGAAGCAGCCCGTGATAGAGGAGCTGCCAGGTCAGATAGAGGGTGGGCGCAAGTACGATGAACCGCAACAGGGGGTCGGCCCAGATGCGCGAGAATCTGGCCGCGAAACCGGCCATGCCGATCAGGATTGCCCGCGGCTGCGGCGCAGTTGCACGGCCTTATGACCACCATAGGCGAGGCCGGCGGCCATCAGCAACGAGATGCCCCCGTCAATGGGGATGCATGGGGGAGGCCAGCACGGTGGGGGGCCTCCTACGGGCTGAGCCATCAAGGTGAGCCCCCCTGTGAACAACAGCAGAGCCAGCGTTCCAAGGGCGCGCAGAAAGATTTTCCGATCCAGCCTTCTCATCACAAGGTGGGCAAAAGTAGAGAATCTGACCTATGCAAGCAGGTGCGCGGGGCATTCTCGCCAACAGGGGGTGTGGACAGCCTCTTCGGGCAAGGCGCCTCCGGGCACCTGCCTATATTCGCGGCCTTCGCGCCAACGCGCGGCACATGGGCCCTCTTTGGTCATCCGAGGGCCCGGAAAAAGCATGTCAGCCAAGGCATCCCAGCAGCGCGCCAGCATCATCGATGCCAAGGACCTGCGCCATGTGCTCAGGATCGTCTCCAAGAACTGGTACTTCGTGGCTGTGGCACTGGTCCTTTCGGCCGTGCTCTCCTACCTCTACAGCTACAAGCTCCCCGACATCTATGGCGCGCGCACGCAGATCCTGCTGAAGGACCGCGAGGTGTACGATTATCAGAGCTCAGTGTACAAGAGCATCGGCTATGTGGGCATCTACAGCGATATCATCAACCAGAAGCGTGTGCTCACCTCGTACGACATGGTGAACAAGACGCTGGACAAGCTGGATTTCGACGTGTCGTACTACATCGTCGGCCGATTCAAGGCCACCCAGCAGTACGGCACCATGCCCTTCGTGGTGGAGATGCAGCCCTTGGCGCCAGGGTTGTTCG
>CAZJTB010000068.1:6710-9285 GCA_964548485.1 uncultured Chryseobacterium sp.
TGATTACGACCGCTACGAGATCCGCTACGAGAAGGGCGGTACCACGGTGAAGCGCCAGTTCCGGTTCAATCAGGAAGAGCGCGACCCCGACTTCATCCTCAACGTCCGCAGGCAGGCCTACCTCACGCCCAAGGCCATGCAGGACCTTACGGCCATCGACTACCAGTTCATCCGGCATCAGCGCAGCAGGCTGGTGGCGCAGTACATGCGCAGCATGAAGGTCGTGAACCAGGACTTCACCTCCATCCTGGAGGTGTCCGTGGAGGATGAAGTGGCGCAGCGTGCCCAGCGCTTCCTCGACTCGCTATCGGCCACCTACATCGCCTACACGCTGCAGAGCGAGGTGGACATCAATGAGAAGACCGTCAGCTTCATCGACCGCCAGCTCGATGAGGTGACCGTGATTCTGGAGGAGCACGAGGATGAACTGCAGCGCTACAAGGAGTCGAAGGATGTCCTCAACCTCACCAAGGAGGAGGGGCTCTACTTCACCGAGATGGTCTATTACGACAAGAAGCGTCGGATGGCCGAGCTGGAGGTGGAGGCGCTGGATGCCTTGGAGAACTATCTGATCACCAACACCGACGAGCGCCTGCTTCCGCCCTCGTCCATGGTCATCGAGGACCGCTTCATCAACAGCATGCTCGGCGACCTGTATGCCAAGCAGATCGAGCGGAACAACATGCTCATGGATGGAACGGCCAGCAACCTCGTTATCGTCCGCCTGGACTCGACCATCCAGCGCAATAAGTTCGACCTGCTCACGTACATCGGCAACACGCGCGCAACGAAGAAGGAGCGCATCGGCGACCTGGTCGATCAGATGCGTGATTACGAGGGCCTGCTGCGCAAGCTGCCCAAGAGCCAGCGTGACATCCTCAACATCCAGCGCCGGCTGAACGTGAACGAGAAGATGTACCTCTTCCTGCTCGAGAAGCGCGCCAGCACCATCATCGCACGGGCCGGCATCGTGCCCACCACCAAGGTGATCGAGGTGGCGCGCTCCCTGGGGGTGGTCCGGCCTGATAAGGTGAAGATCTTCTACACCTTCCTGCTCAGCGGATTGGTCATCTCCTTGCTCGTGGTCTTCATACGCGTGATGTTCTACGACCGCATCGAGAACGCCGACCAGCTGAAGGAACTCACCTCATCGCCCATCTTCGGGGAGATCATCGCCAGCGACAAGGCCGAGCAGAACTACGTGGTGGTGGACAGCAACCCGAAGGCCGCCATCACCGAGAGCTTCCGCACCGTGCGCACCAACCTGGAGTACATCGCCTCCGAGCCGGGCAAGGGCAAGGTGGTGATGGTGACCAGCTACCGCCCCAACGAGGGCAAGACCTTCTGCTCGGTGAACCTGAGCGCCATCCTGGCCAAGGCCGGCAAGCGCGTGCTGCTGCTGGAACTGGACCTGCACAAGCCCAAGGTGGCCACCAGCTTGGGCCTATCGAGCCCGGTGGGCCTCAGCAACGTGCTGGTGGGCAAAGCGCACTGGCGCGAGGCCGTGCTGCCCACGCAGTTCGAGAATTTCAGCGTCATGCTCAGCGGCCCCACGCCGCCCAACGCATCGGAATTGGTGCTCAGCAAGCACCTCGCCGAGCTCTTCACCGAGGCGCGCGATGAGTACGACTACATCATGGTGGACACCCCGCCAGTGGGCCTGATCACCGATGCCCTCCTGCTGATGCGCTACATGGACACCACCCTCTTCGTGGTGAATACCCGCTTCGCCAGCAAGGACCATATCACCAATGCGCTGGAGGCCTTGGGCAGCACGCCCAACAGCAAGGTGGGCTTCATCCTCAATGGCGTGCGGATGAAGAAGAGCAAGTACTACTACAACACGAACTACGGCTACGGCTACCGCTACGCCTACGGCTACGGCAGCGGCTATGGCTACGGCTACGGCTACGGGCGCCGCTCATCGAGGGCGAAGGACAAGGACGGCTCGGGAGCCCAGCAATCCTAAGCAGCGGGTATGGCGCCAGGAAAGAGCCCGACCCCGCCGGATGCGCCCATGGAGGCCGTCGTGTACACCTCGGCCGCGAACACGCTGGGGCTGCCCCGGTTGATTCGTGGGCTGGCCTCCGACCTGGGCGCATCGCGCCGGCTCGCCTGGCAGCTGGCGCGGCGCGATGTGAAGGCGCAGTACCGCGGCTCGCTGCTGGGCGCGCTGTGGGCCTTCATCACCCCGCTGGTGAATGCGGCGGTGTGGATCTTCCTCAGCTCATCCGGCATCGTGCGCATGGCCGACACCGGCATGCCTTACGCGGCCTACGTATTCTCCGGAACCATGCTCTGGCAGCTCTTCGCCGAGGCGCTCATCAACCCCATCGGCCAGGTCACCGCCGCCAAGAGCATGCTGGCCAAGCTCAACTTCCCCCGCGAGTCGCTCATCCTCGCCGGCTTCCTCAAGCTCCTCTTCGGTGCTGGCATCAAGCTGGCCATCCTCATCCCGGCCATGTTCCTGCTGGGCGCCGGGCCCGATGCGCGCATCCTGCTGCTCCCGCTGGTGGCCATCGCCATCCTGTTGCTGGGCCTCGCCATCGGGCTGTTCCTCACCCCGGTGGGCATG
>CAZJTB010000069.1:0-9281 GCA_964548485.1 uncultured Chryseobacterium sp.
GCGAGGCCTGGTTCGCGGCCAAGCTGCTCGATTTCGAGCTCAGCAGCAACAACGGGGGGTGGCAATGGGCCTCAGGCTCAGGCTGTGACGCTGCCCCGTACTTCAGGGTGTTCAACCCCCGGCTGCAGTTGGAGAAGTTCGACCCCACGTTAACATATGTCAAGCTATGGGTTCCTGAGCACGGAACGGCCAACTATGCGCGTCCTATTGTCGTTCATGAGGCAGCGAGAGACAGGGTCCTGCGGGTCTTCAAGCAGGCACTGTCAAGTGAGGCCGAAGTGAGCGACACGCAAACGAAACTCTTCGCATAGCCATGCCCCGCAAGAAGAAAGCCCTCATCCTCACCCAGCCGGTGAAGGAGGGCATCAAGGCCATCAAGGTCCGCCTCGATGCGCGCACCGTGATCACGCTCGCCAGCCAGAAGGCCCTGGAGTTCTGGCGCCAGCGCTACCCCAAACTGGAGGTGATCGGCTGAACCGCATGCCCAGGAAGAAACCCGCACTCATTCTTGAGCGCCCGGTGAAGAAGGGCGTGAAGGAAATCAAGCTGCGCATCGATGCGCGCACCGTGATAACCGTAAGCAGCCAGAAGGCCTTGGAATCGTGGCGCAAGCGCTACCCCAAGGCGGAGGTGATACCGTGAGATGGCACAGCATGTCCTGCACCGCGAGCAATTGCTGAAAGCCACGCTCGATGAGGCGTGGGAATTCTTCAGCACGCCGCGCAACCTGGCGCGGATAACCCCTCCTGACATGGGCTTCGTGATCCGCGAGCCCTTCGACGACCGCCCGGCGCACACCGGTCAGCTCATCACGTATTCCGTGCGCCCGCTGCTGGGCATCCCGCTCACCTGGGTCACACGCATCGAGGAGGTGCAGGCCCCTTACAGATTCGTGGACACGCAGCTGCGCGGACCCTACAAGCGCTGGTGGCACGAGCACACCTTCGAGGCCGTTGAAGGCGGCGTGCTCATGCGCGACCGCGTGGAATACGAACTGCCCTTGGGCCCCTTGGGCGATGCGGTGCACGACCTGCTGGTGAAAGGGCGGTTGAAGCGCATATTCGACCATCGCTGGGCCGTTCTGGAGGTACTTTTCGGCACCAACCGAACCGCCTCGCGCGCACCGGTGTTCTGAGCGCATGTCACTGCTGACCATCGTCGCCATCGTCCTGGGCACCGCCTTCTTGATGGAGTTCGTGGCATGGGCCACGCACAAGTACGTGATGCACGGATTCCTCTGGAACCTGCATAGCGATCATCACAAGAAGGACCACTACGGCTTCCTGGAACGCAACGACGCCTTCTTCCTGATCTTCGCCCTGCCATCGATGGGCTGCTTCATCGCCGGCAGCCTGCTGGGGCTGCACACCCCCTGGCTGTGGATCGGACTGGGGATCCTCATCTACGGTCTGCTCTACTTCTTCGTGCACGAGGTGTTCATCCACCAGCGGATCAAGTGGCTGCGCAGCACGAACAACGCCTACTTCCTGGCCATCCGCCGGGCGCACAAGGTGCACCACAAGCACCTGGGCAAGGAGCACGGCGAGTGCTTCGGCATGCTCATCGTACCCTGGAAGTACTACGTGGAGGCGCGGCGGCAATTGGCTCAGCAGCGTTCCTGAGGCCCTGGTTGAAAACACCGGGGCGGGCCCGGCCTCGGATGCACGCTGCCGGATAGCTTCGCGGCATGTCGAAAGAGATGCCCTTGCAGCGCGTAGCGAGCTATTTCGAGCACCTGATCAAGGCGCGCACGCGGCACGCCGTGCATTCCCCTTTCGTGTACGACCTCATCGAAGCGGTCCTCAAGCCACGCACGACCTTGCCGGAATGCGCGCCCATCGAGGAGCTGCGCGCCGATCTGCTCCGGAGCGATCAGACCATCCGCGTGAACGACCTCGGCGCTGGCTCCCGGAAGCTCGACAAGCCTGTTCGCAAGGTGGCCGACATCGCACGCTATTCGCTGAAGCCCGCCAAGGAGGCGCAGATGCTCTTCCGCCTGGTGCGCTTCCTGGGCGCCAACCGTGTGGTCGAATTGGGCACCAGCCTCGGCCTTACCACCCTCTACCTGGCCAAAGCGGCTGAAGAGGGCCAGGTGCTGACCCTGGAAGGCTGTCCGCAGACGCACCGCATCGCACTGCATCACTTCGAGCAACTGCGGCAGCGGAACATCACGGCGTTGCTGGGCAGCTTCGCGAGGCTGCTTCCGGAAGCGCTGCGCCAGGCCGGCGATGCCGACCTCTTCTTCCTCGACGGCCATCACGCCGAGGAACCCACGCTGGCCTACTTCGACCTGTGCGTGCGCCACGCGCGGGACGGCGCCGCTTTCGTGGTGGATGACATCCATTGGAGCAGCGGAATGGAGCGGGCCTGGGAGCGAATCAAAGCGCATCCGCGGGTCACGGTCACCATCGACCACTACACCATGGGCCTCGTGTTCCTTCGCCCCGAGCAGGCCAAGGAGCATTTCAGGCTCCGGTATTGATCGCATCTGCGCATGATCCGCGCGGCAGCCCTCAGGAGTGCCCGGCCTATCTTCCGGCGCCGCAGCGCCATGCCAACCCGCCCCACGGCTCATGCCTGCATAACCATGCTGGGCTTCGCCGCCGCCCTGAGCGCGACCGGCCAGCTCAGCAAATGGATCATCCGGGCCGGATCGGGTGAGGTGCGCACCTTGGATTTCGCTGGTGGCGGCCTGGTCCTCGGCCCCTTGGTCCCCGGTTTCGGTCAAGGCGCAACGGAAGATGTGAACCTGATGACCGATGCCGCCGGTGGTGCCCTCTTCTACACAGCGGTGGGCTCCAACGACAAGGTGCAGGTGCGGAACCGGCAGTTCGTGACCATGCCTAACGGATACGGTCTGCTCGGCAACTCGAGCAGCCAGGCATCGGCCATCGCTCCCAGGCCTTGTCACCCGCAGCAGTACTACATCATCCACCATGATGCGGCCAGCCATCGCTGGCACTATTCCATCGTGGACATGAGCCTGAACAGCGGGTGGGGTGATGTGACCGAGAAGAACAAGAGCATCGCGGGCGAACTGGGCGAGGGGTTGGCGCTGAGCCGGCAACTGCCCAGCGGATGCCGCTGGCTGTTCACCTACAGCGTCTCCGGCAGCGAATTCACCCTGCAGCGCTCGGTGATCACCCAGCATGGAATCAGCGCCCCTGTGGCCATAGCCACCTTGAATGCCCCCAATGGAACGGCTTGGTACAGCACGCTGAAGCTCTCGCCATCCAACGACCGCATCGCGCTCAGCCTGCCGAACGCGGTGAATCCCGCTGCGGCTGACATCGCCATCTGGCCGCTCGACCAGCTGCGCGGCACCGTGGGGCCCGTTCAATTGCTTGCCGTCAGCAGCGACCCGATCGTGGGCCTGGAATTCTCGCCCGGCGGCCAATACCTCTACTACGCGGGCAACGGCGCGGCGGACGATATGGAATTCGGCCGCGTGGACCTGGGCACCGGTCAACCACAGGTCATCGATGCCGCGATCGGGCCTTGGGTGATCTCCATCGAATCCGCAGGCAACGGCCGCCTCTATATCGGCACGGCCGGATGGCCGCGCACGCTGGCCGAGGTTCGCTTCCCAGACGCGGCTTCACTCGGCGGGGTCGGATACGACCGGAACGCTTTGGTGTTCGCGAGCCTCGGTTTCCTGCCCACACTGCCAAACAGCATCGAGGGCGAGCCCCCTGGAACGGCGCCTGCTCCGTCGTTCGTCGATTTCGAGGTGGAAGAGCTTCCGGAATGCGGGCATCGCTTCGTGCCGCGCGCCTGCCTGGCCAGCAGCTTCCTCTGGGATTTCGGTGATGGCTGGACGGATGCGCGCGAGCTCACCACCCATCGCTATGGAGTGGGCACCTTCGATGTCAGCCTGACGGTGAGCGCCTGCGGGCAGTCGCATACGCTCACGCGACCGGGCCTGATCACCATCGAGGGCATTCAGCCCATCGCGCGATTCGCAGCGCCGGATAGCGCGTGCCAGCATGATGCGGTGAGCTTCAGCAACGAAAGCGAGCAGGCGAGCGCTTACCGGTGGTGGTTCGACGATGGAGGCCTGGCAACCAGCGAGCAACCTGTGCACGCCTTTGGCCAATACGGCAACCGGACCGTCACGCTCGTGGCCATGGAAGGCTGCGTGCAGGACACGGCGCGCCGCGCGCTCCGCGTGCTGCCTGCGGCCATCGCATCGTTCCATACCAGCAGCGACCCCTGCGATGAGCGCACCTACCTGGTGAACACCTCCATCGGCGGGCTCGAATGGCGGTGGGACTTCGGCGATGGCGACACCATCATCGGCTGGCGCGACCCCAACCACATCTACCGCAGCATGGGCGCGTTCGACGTGGTGCTGGTGAGCGATCCTTACACCATGTGCGCCGACACCGCGCGCGCCACGCTGCATGCGGGCTACGGCATCATCCCCGTGGCCTGGTTCATCCCCAACGCATTCACCCCCAACGGCGACGGCACCAACGATGTGCTGCGCATCCTGGGCCCCGAGCAGTGCCAATCGCCGGTGATGAGCATCCACAACAAATGGGGGCAGCTCATCTGGGAGGGCGACGCCAAGGAGGGCTGGGATGGGCGCTTCGGCGGAGCTCCCGCGCCACAAGGCGTTTACGCCTACACCTTGCGGGGCAGGCACGATCACCTGCGGCACGGCTGGTTCGTGCTTGCGCGATGAAGCTAGATTCGGCACGATGAAGATTTACACCCGGACCGGCGACCAAGGACAGACCGGATTGCTCGGCGGCGCGCGTGTGGCCAAGAACGACGCGCGCATCGAGGCCTACGGCACCGTGGATGAGCTGAACAGTCACATCGGCATGCTGCGCGACCTGGCAGCGCCTCATCACGGACCGCTGCTGATCGCCATGCAGGAAGCGCTCTTCACCATCGGGTCGCACCTGGCCAGCAGCAGCGCCGAAGAGCGCGCGCGCTTCAAGGTGCCCGCCATCACCGATGCCCTGGTCGGCGAACTGGAGGCCGCCATGGATGCCTTGGACAAGGACTTGGAGCCCATGCGCAGCTTCATCCTTCCCGGTGGCTGCCCAGCCGCCTCGCAGGCCCATATATGCCGCACCGTGTGCCGCAGGGCCGAACGCCGGGTGGTGGAACTCGCCCTCGCGCATGAGGTGGACCCCGTGCTGGTGCGCTACCTCAACCGGCTCTCCGACCTCCTGTTCGTGATGGCCAGGCACCTGGGCAGGCTAAACGGCGTGGCCGACACGCCTTGGTCGCCCAAGGGCTGAACCGTTCCGAAACCCTTGATGTTAAAGGGTTTCCGCCCCACCAACACCGGTTGAAAAGAAGCCGTTCGCCGGAAGCCCATCCGTCTATATTTGCGCCCGTTTTACGGAAACCCGAAACAGGCACCGCACATGTATTGGACCCTCGAACTCGCCTCATACCTCGAGGACGCGCCCTGGCCCGCCACCAAGGAGGAGCTCATCGACTTCGCCATGCGCACCGGCGCTCCGCTCGAAGTGGTGGAGAACCTGCAGGCCATCGAGGACGAGGAGGAGGTGTTCGAGAGCATCGAGGATATCTGGCCCGATTACCCCTCGAAAGAGGACTTCTTCTTCAACGAGGACGAGTACTGACACAAGCCCACGCACGCACCGAGCCCCGCCACCAGCGGGGCTTCGTCTTTGCAGCGGACAGCGTGTCAGGCCCGTAGCCCTGGCCCGGTCCGTGCCTCCGCGCAGGCAGGTACATTTGCCCGCCTTTGCCGCGGGCGGCCCCCGCAACAATCCCAGCAGCACATGATCGGCACCATCGCCAAAGCCTTCAAATCCGTCTTCGGTGACAAGTACCAGCGCGACCTGAAAGAGGTGATGCCGCTGGTGGAGCGCGCGAAGGCGGAGTTCGCCAAGCTCGCATCGCTCTCGAACAACGAGCTCCGCCAGCGCACCAACGACCTGCGCGCCCGCATCGCCGAGCGCACCAAGGCCAACGATGAGCGCGTGGCCACCCTGCGCGCCGAGATCGACGCCGATCCGCGCATGGATATCCATGAGCGCGAGTCCCGCTATGAGGAGATCGACAGGCTGGAGGCTGAGAGCGTGAAGCAGATCGAGGAGGTGCTGCTCGAGATCCTGCCCGAGGCCTTCGCCATCGTGAAGGAGACCGCGCGCCGCTTCTGCGAGAACAAGGAGTTGCGCGTGCGCGCCACCGAGCTGGACCGTGAACTGGCCACCAGGCGCCCCGATGCCATCCGCATCGAGGGCGAGGACGCCATCTGGAGCAACGCCTGGATCGCCGCCGGCAACCGCATCACCTGGGAGATGGTGCACTACGATGTGCAGCTCATCGGCGGCGTTGCCCTGCACAAGGGCAAGATCGCGGAGATGGGCACCGGCGAGGGCAAGACGCTCGTGAGCACCCTGCCCGTGTTCCTGAACGCCCTGCCCGGCCGCGGCGTGCACGTGGTCACCGTGAACGACTACCTGGCCAAGCGCGACGCCGAGTGGATGGGGCCCATCCACGAGTTCCACGGCCTGCGCGTGGACTGCATCGACAAGCACCAGCCCAACAGCCCCGAGCGCCGCAGCGCCTACCTGGCCGACATCACCTACGGCACCAACAACGAATTCGGCTTCGATTACCTGCGCGACAACATGGCGCATGCGCCAAATGCGCTGGTGCAGCGCAAGCACCACTATGCCATCGTGGATGAGGTGGACAGCGTTCTCGTTGACGATGCACGCACCCCGCTCATCATCAGCGGCCCCACACCCAAGGGCGACATCCACCAGTTCGATGAGTACAAGCCGCGCGTGGAGCGCCTCTACAACGCCCAGAAGCAGCTGGTGACCCGCCTGCTCGCCGAGGCCAAGGAGAACCTCAAGGGCCTGGCCGATGGCAGCGCCACCAAGGAGCAACTGGAGAAGGGCGGCCTGGCGCTGCTGCGCTGCTACCGCGGCCTGCCCAAGAACAGCGCGCTGATCAAGTACCTGAGCGAGACCGGCGTGCGCGCACACCTGCAGAAGACGGAGAACTTCTACATGCAGGACCAGAACAAGGAGATGCCGAAGGCCGATGCCGAGCTCTACTTCACCATCGATGAGAAGCAGCACGGCATCGAGCTCTGCGAGAAGGGCGTTGACCTGATCAGCGGCGATGTGAACGACCCATCATTCTTCATCATGCCCGATGTCGGAAGCTCCATCGCCGAGATCGAGAAGAGCGGCGCAGCCGTGGATGAGAAGGCCCGCCGGAAGGACGAGCTGCTGCGAGACTTCGGCGTGAAGAGCGAGCGCATCCACACCGTGAACCAGCTGATCCGCGCCTACGCCCTGTACGAGAAGGACGTGGAGTACGTGGTGATGGACGGCAAGGTGAAGATCGTGGACGAGCAGACGGGCCGCATCCTGGAGGGTCGGCGCTACAGCGACGGGCTGCACCAGGCCATCGAGAGCAAGGAGAAGGTGAAGGTGGAGGCCGCCACACAGACCTACGCCACCATCACGCTGCAGAACTACTTCCGCATGTACCACAAGCTCGCCGGCATGACCGGCACCGCCGAGACCGAGGCGCAGGAGCTGTGGGATATCTACAAGCTGGACGTGATGGTGATCCCCACCAATCGTCCGGTGGTGCGCAAGGATGAGGAGGACAAGGTGTACAAGACCAAGCGCGAGAAGTACAGCGCGGTGATCGAGGAGGTCGAGCAGCTGCGCAATGCGGGCCGGCCCGTGCTGGTGGGCACCACGAGCGTGGAGGTGAGCGAGCTCATGAGCAAGATGCTCACCATGCGCAAGATCCCGCACCAGGTGCTCAACGCCAAGCAGCACCAGCGCGAGGCCGAGATCGTGGCCAACGCGGGCCTCGCCGGCACGGTCACCATCGCCACGAACATGGCCGGCCGGGGCACGGACATCAAGCTCGGGCCCGGCGTGAAGGAGGCGGGCGGCCTGGCCATCATCGGCACCGAGAAGCACGAGAGCCGCCGCGTTGACCGCCAGCTGCGCGGCCGCGCCGGGCGCCAGGGCGATCCCGGCAGCTCGCAGTTCTACGTGAGCCTCGAGGACGACCTCATGCGCCTCTTCAACAGCGAGCGCATCGCCAAGATCATGGACACCATGGGCCTCAAGGAGGGCGAGGTGATCCAGGCCGGCATGGTCACGCGCAGCATCGAGCGCGCGCAGAAGAAGGTGGAGGAGAACAACTTCGGCATCCGCAAGCGCCTGCTGGAGTACGATGACGTGATGAACAGCCAGCGCACGGTGATCTACAAGCGCCGGCACAATGCGCTCTTCGGCGAACGGCTGAAGCTCGACATCCTCAACATGTTCCACGATGTGGTGAGCAGCACGGTGGCCGAGTTCCATCCCACCGGCGACTTCGAGGGCTTCCAGTTCGAGCTCTTCCGGAAGTTCAGCGCAGAGAGCCCCATCGATGCCGAGGTCTTCAAGCGAATGAAGACCGATGAGCTGGTGGACAAGACCTTCGATGCCGTGATGGCCACCTACGACCGCCACATGGCGCGCACGGCCGCGCAGGCCATGCCGGTGATCACCGACGTGTTCCTGAACCAAGGTGCGCAGTACGAGAACATCGTGGTGCCGATCACCGATGGCCTGAAGACCATGCAAGTGGTGGCCAACCTGCAGAAGTGTTACAAGACCGAAGGTCGCGAATTGGGCACCAGCATCGAGAAGTACATCACGCTGGCCATCATCGACAATGAGTGGAAGGAGCACCTGCGCGAGATGGATGAGCTGCGCCGCAGCGTGCAGAACGCCGCCATCGAGCAGAAGGATCCGCTGCTGATCTACAAGCTGGAGAGCTTCAACCTCTTCAAGGCCATGATGGAGCGGATGAATGGCGAGGTGGTCGGCTTCCTGGCCCGTGCCGGTTTGCCCAGCGCCCAGCCCAACGTGCAGGAGGCGCAGGCGCCAAGAGCGCCGCAGCAGCGCTTGCAGACCAGCCGGACCGACGTGGCGCAGGCCGGTGGTTCGCGCAGCGCAGCACCTGCTCCTTCAGGAAACGCCGGACCGCGCGGCCCCATGCCCCCGCAAGGACCACGGCAACCCATCGCCCCGGTGCGGGTTGAACAAGAGCCCGGCCGCAACGACCCTTGCCCCTGCGGCAGCGGCAAGAAGTACAAGCAGTGCCACGGGAAGTGAGCATTTGGTAGGGGGGTCTTGCTTCGCTCAGCAGGGCTTGCCTTGTGGGCCGCGGCGGGCGCGCGCATCGCACGGACACTTATGGACAGGAATGGACGCCCGCGCGCTTGCCCCCTTCACTTGGCGATCACGAACCGGCCGTGGCGC
>CAZJTB010000070.1:0-9230 GCA_964548485.1 uncultured Chryseobacterium sp.
TGAAACAAGCTGCGGGGCAATTGGTGTGGGACACGCGCGAAGTGGCGCCTGGCCTGCATTGCCTGCACATCACCGATGGCACCCGGTGGTTGGCGGGGGATTTAGGTGCTGTGCACGCCGTAGCTGGCGGAGGCAGGGTGGTGGAGTAATCGGTGCTTCGGGGCAGCCATAGGCTGCGATGCGCCTGAGCTGTTGCGCGCAGCCGCAGGCTACGCGCAGTGAGGTCGTTTCGTCCGGTTACTGGTTCAAAAGCGCCTTTTGTGCCTTACCGATTCTCTGCGTGTAAGATTCGGTGGAAGTTCGTTCTGTACCAATGCCCACACTCCCATGGACGCCAGAGCGAGTTCCACCTACGCAGTGCTTCTAGCAGCAGTCGCGGCAACTGCTTCGGCACACGCGCAATTCGTCTTCAACGTCCATTTGGACAGCCTGCATGCCGGCTCCGACGGCGCAGGTAGTTCCGTGCGAGAGGTGCCTGGAGGTTCTATGGTTTTTGGCTGGGAGAATCCGGTTGACGTGCTTGGGGGCAGGATTGCCTTCATGCGCCGGCTCGATCCGAGCGGCCATGTCACAGCCGAGTGGCAGTACACCGCAGGGGAGGATAGGCCCATTGTAGCGGGTGGTATGGACCCCATGGCCACCATGCCTGATGGGACTTTTGTGGTCGCGGTGGCAGAAGGCTCGTCCTTTGTCGACAGCACATGGCTGTATCGGTTCAATGCTGAGGGCGAGCGCATTAGCAGGCAGCATGTAATGAGCTATCCTGCGGCTGATTCAATGCGCCATTCGCTCTATGACATCACCCCGCTGTCTGATGGCGGCTTCGCGCTTTGCGGTACCATAGAGGACGTAACGGGCTCCGCTCGCGCTCTGCTGGTTCGGCTGGATGCCGATGGATCCGTAGCGGCGGTTCAGCAGTACGTGCATGCGAAAGCCCTTGTTTGCGTGCGAGAGATGCCGGATGGAGGCTTGGTGGTAACGGGCTACAGGAATCCAGGCCTTGACCGGAACGTTCTGTTCCGCACCTCGCCAGGTGGCGGTATCCAATGGGTCCGATACAGCGGTGGACAAGGAGGTGGTTCGGCCGGTACTGTGCGTGTGGATGCGGACGGCGCGGTTATCAGCTGGAACAGCACGCGATCCGATGACCTCCCCAACTATCACGAACGCATGGTGCTCGCGAAACGGACGAGCACTGGCACCTTGCTTTGGGAGCGTTCGGCCATTAACGGAGTCGACTGCTTCGCTTCGGATCTCGAGATACTGCCGGATGGCGGTTATATCGCCGCAGGCACGAAGCAGGGCAGGGGTGTCATCGTTCGTCACGATACTGCAGGTTACATGCTCTGGACCAGGGACTACAAAGTGCTCCATGGTCAACATGCTTTCAGTGATGTTGAACGGACTTCCGATGCCGGTTTCCTATTGACAGGCATTGCATGGCGGTCCCTGCCCTTCGATGCAGGCATCCAGTCACATTTTGTCACATGGGTGCTGAAGACCGATAGCCTGGGCTGCGTGGTGCCGGGTTGCCACACCGTGGGCGTGCAGGAGTACGCGTTGGATATGAACCAATACCTGAGCATCGCACCCAACCCCGTGGCCGCTGGCCAGCCGCTGCGCATCAGCTTCGAGCCGCCGCAAGGCTTCACCCCCAACGGCCCGCTGCGTGCGGTGCTGCTGGATGCCACAGGCCGCCTGGTGCATGAGGAGCGCGTGCAAGTGGGGGCCACAACCCTCAACCTGATCAACCTGCAACCTTCAACCGGCCTCTACTACCTGCACCTCACCGATGGCACCCGTTGGTTAGCGGGCGGGAAGGTGCTTTGCACGCCGTAGCCTTGGCGAAAGCGAGCTTTGCACGCCGTAGTTGGCTAAAACGGGGTGGTGGAGTAACCCCGCTCGCGCCTACCCGATCGCCTCATTCAAACTCGGCAGCCCGATCCGGCGCATGAGCGCGAAGTGCGAGCGCAGCGCGCTGAGCAGGGTGGGGTTCACCTGGTAAGGCAGCCCGAACTCGCGGGCGGTGCGTTCCACGATGGGCGCGATGGCCGGGTAATGCACGTGCGCGATGCGCGGGAAGAGGTGGTGCTCGATCTGGTAGTTGAGTCCGCCCACATACCAGCTCAGCAGCGGGTTGCCGGGGCTGAAGTCCTTGGTGGTGCGCAGCTGGTGCGCGGCCCAGTCGTCGGCGATCACGCCGCGCGCGTCGGGCAGCGGGTGGTCCGTGCCCTCCACGGTATGCGCCAGCTGGAACACGAGCGTGAGGATGGCCCCCGCGATGAAGTGCATGAGCAGGAAGCCCAGCACCACCTGCAGCCAAGGCAGGCCCAGTGCGATGGGCAGCCCGATTACCGCGGCGAGGTACACCGCCTTCAGCCCGATGATGCGCAGCAGGGCGTTGCGCTTGGCGGTGGCGCTTCCGCCCATCACGCCGCGCGATGCGTACTGCTGGAACTGCACGAAGTCCTTGGCCACTACCCAATAGAGCGTGAGCAGGCCGTAGAACAGGGTGGCATAGAGCCATTGGAAGCGGTGGTACCAGCGCTTGCCCGTGTGCGGCGAGAACTTCAGCACCAGGCGGTCGGCGATGTCGTCGTCCACATGGGTGACGTTGGTGTAGGTATGGTGCAGGATGTTGTGCTGCAGCTTCCAGTTGTGGGTGCTGCCGCCCAGCAGGTTCAGGGTGTGGCCCAGCCACCAGTTCACGCGCTCATGGGCGGAGTAGGCACCGTGGTTGGCATCGTGCATCACGCTCATGCCGATGCCGGCCAGCCCGAAGCCCATGATGGCCCACAAGGCCAGCGATGCGCCCGCGCCCGGCTGCAGGGTGAGCAGCAGCACGAAGGGCGCCAGGTACATGGTGAGGAGCACCACGGTCTTCACCACCATGGCCGCGTTGGCATGGGGGCTGATGCCGTGCTCGGTGAAGTAGGCCTCGACGCGCGCGCGGACGGTGGCGTGGAAATCGGTCTTCTGATTGGGGATGAACTTGATCCGGTGCGTGGCGCTCATGCGATTAGGCAGCGTGAATTGCCTGCCCACCGCGGTGAAGCTAGCGCATGGGCCGGTTCGCTTGGTGCGTGGCCGCCGAATGCGCCCGGCGCGCGGACGGAGGCGCGGGTTGCTGCCGTTGAGCGGCTTCAGCGCTTCACCACCAAGCGCAGCGGAACGGCCTTGCCGGTGAGCAAGGTGTACGAGCCGGCCTCCAGGTTCTCCAGGGGCATCGCGCAATCCGTGCACCCGTTGAAGCGCCCTTGGAGAATGGTGCGTCCGGCCGCATCGATCAATCGCCAGGGTCCCTGAAGGGCCTCATCGCTGCGGATGCGCGCGGCATCGGCCGCCGGGTTGGGCGAAACGGAGAGCCGCTGCCGGTCCTCATTCGGAAGACCGAGCACCAGATCGAAGGGCTCTGAGAGGATCGGGCCGCACGCGTAGGTGGCCTCGATGGTGTACACGCCGCCCTGCGTGGGCACGAAGCAGTTGCCCGCATCGAAGGGCTCGCCGTTCAGGTACCATTGATGGGTATTGGAGGCAGGATAGTAGCAGATCGACTCCTCGGACTGGAAGATCACCGGCGGTGCTTCCTCGAGGAAGAAGATGCCGATCTCCACGCCGAGGTTCATGATGAAATCCGGGCATACCGCTGGAGCGCCGCTCGCGCTGTAATAGCCCGCCTCCGTGGGATGGAACACGGTCTCGTTGGCGCCGGGGATGGGATTGCCGTTGAAGGTCCATTGGATGTTCTCGGTGACGCTGCCCAGGGTGAGTTGGATGAAGGCGCCGGGGCAGTAATAGCTCTCGCCCTTGCCACCGATCACGGCGGGCTCATCGCCTTCATGGATCACGTAGGGGAGGAGGAAGGCCCAGCCATCCACAAGCACAGCGGGCGAGGCCTCGGAGCAGCCAGCCACCGTGGCAATCACCGTGAATTGCGAGGCTGCGTCATCGGTATAGTTCACGCTCAAGGTCTGCTGCACGGCGCCTGGGATGGGCATGCCGTCCTTCAGCCATTGGTAGGTGTCGGCCTCCTGCGTGCTGAGGACGATGCCCTCGTTAGGGCAGAGGATCACCTCGCTTGGCGTGATGGCGGGGTCGTGCGGGCATTGGGCCCTTGCGGCAGTGCCGAGAGCCAGGATGGCGAAGGTGCTGAGGAGTAGATTCGGTTTCATGTGTTTTGTCCGTTGCATGACCATGACGCTTGTTCACCGTTGCCTGCTGCTTCAACGATCGAACGTTTCGCCAACTCGGTCGCCGGGGCGAATGGTGCATCGCCCTCAAGCGCACCCGGCCATGCGCATGGCGATCGCTGCGCCCTCCCGCAAGAGCCCTGCGCTGCATCGCGACAGCTCCACGAAGGTGGCGCCCTTCCCGCCCCACTTGTTCGGTACGGGGAAGAAGAACTGCGGGTGACGTGTGTTCAGCTCGGCCTGCGCTTCCTGGTCGAGCATCAGTACCGCGCGGTTCTCCTCGACCCACAGCGTGAGGAAGATCCTCGATGGCTTGCCTTTCGGTGTGATGCCCCGGTAGGCCTGCTTGTCGAAGTGAGCGTGCTCGATCACGCCGGGCAGAGCGAGCATGAGCTCACGGGCGCTGGCAGCGTCCATCAACCCGCAAGATCAGTTCAGGTAAGGCCAGCTCTGCGCGGGGCTGAGCACCTCGATGTGCAGCTCGCCGGCGCCATCGCGCCACTGCAAGGCAACGCAATCGGCCTTCTTCCGCTTGCCGCAGCGCACGGCGGTGAGCAGCTCATCGGGAACGCGCCGGGCTTTGGGGGCCTTCTGCTTCGGTATGCTGCGCTGGGATGCCACGCACCGAATATAAGGCTCCTTGGCACCCTAGCAAGAAGCCGTGATCAATTCCCCAGCAGCACCTTCACGGCCGCCTCCAGCTGCTGGTCGCGGCCCTGCGATACGATGCCCGGATCGAGCGGCTGGCGCACATCGGGCTCCAGTTGCTGGTTCTCCAGGTAGTTGCCAGCGTTGTCCACCATGCCCACCTGCGGGATGCCGAACCACATGCCGTTCTGGAGCCCCTCCCACCATACGGCGGTGCCGGTGCCGGGCACGGGCATGCCCACGAGCTTGCCTATGCCGAGCGCGCGGTAGGTCACCGGGAACAGGTGCGCGTCGCTGTAGTTGCCCTCGCTCATCACCACCACGCTGGGGCGCTGGTACTTGAAGTGCGGCTCGGTGCCCAGGTTCTGGTCGCGCGGCATGAAGGTCATGTAGGTCTTGCCATTCAAGAAGGTGGCCAGGTCGTCGTGCAGCCAGCCGCCGCCGTTGAAGCGCGTGTCCACCACCAGGCCTTTCTTGTCGTGGTAGCGGCCTAGGGCCTCTTCGTACAAGGTGCGGAAGCTGTGGTCGTTCATGCCCTGCACGTGCACGTAGCCGAGCTGGCCGCCGCTGAGGCTGTCCACCAGGTGGCGGCAGCGCTCCACCCAGCGCTTGTACAGGAGTTCCCAGTCGCCACCCTCGGGGAGCGGCTTCACGGTCTCGTCCCAGCGCGTCTTCGTCCTGGGGTCGTAGAGGCTCAGCAGCATCGGCTTGTTGCCCTTGCGGTTGAAGTGCGTCGCCCAGTCCTTGTCTGCCGCCACTTCCACGCCGTCGATCCTCTCGATCACGTGGCCGGCCTTCACCTTGCCGCCCTCTTTGGTGAGCGGGCTGCGGGGCATGATCTCCGTGATCCTCAGGCCCGGCCCCGGCTCGTTGGCGAAGAAGCTACCGAGCGTGGCGGTCTCATCCCCGTTAGGCATGTGGAATCCGAAGCCCGCGCCGGTGTGCGAGGCGTTGAGCTCGCCGAGCATCTCGCTGCACAGCTCGGCCATGTCGAAGTTGTTGTTGATGTGCGGCAGGTAGCGCTGGTACTCGGCCTTGTACTTGTCCCAGTCCACGCCCTGCAGGTCCACGCGGTAGAACTTCTTCTTCACCTGGCGCCAGATGTGCTCGAAGAGGTAGGCGCGCTCGGCGCTCTCATCCAGCACCATCTCGCCATTGATGCCCGCGCCCTTGTTCTCGCTCTTCTCGGTGTCGTAGTAGCCGATGCTCCCATTGTTCAGGTAGAAGAGCTTCTTGGCGTCCTTGTCCCAGCTCAGGTCGTGCGCCCAGCCATCGCCCATCTTGTGCAGGATCTTGGTCTCGCGCGTGCGGATCTCGTACTGCCACAGGTCGGTGCCCTTCTCGAAGGCGGCGAGGTAGTAGAGCTTCTCGCCGTCCTTGCTCAGCACGGCATCGCTGAGCGCGCTGCTGTTGGGCGTGAGCCGCACGCGGCGGTACTCGATGCCGTCGAGCTCGATCTTGATCGGCTTCACCTCGTCCTTCTTCTCTTCCTTCCCCTTCTTCTCCTCCTTTCCCTTCTTCTCTTCTTCGCCTTTCTTCCCCTCATCCTTCTGCTCCTCCTCTTCCTTCGCCAATGCAGCCTCCTCCTTCGTCATCTTGAACTTGTCGTAGGCCTCCTGCGTGAGGAAGATGGCGTATGCGTCACTCTCGCCGCCCCAGCTGGCGTGGTTCTTCTGCCCGTCGCGGTCGCTCATGTACACGATGGCCTTGCCCTCCATGGCCCAGCGCGGCAGGTAACCGCCGTAGCCGCTGCGCGGGAGGTTGATGATGGGCTCCTTGCCCGAGGCGTTCACCAGGCCCACCTGCCCGATCCACTGCTTCTCGTGCAAGAAGCTCACGGCGAACCACTTGCTGTCGGGGCTCCATTGGTACCACTGGTCGCCGTCGGAGTAGCTGTAGTTCCGGTCGCCGGGCATCACCACGCGCGTCTGCCTCGTGGCCAGGTTGAGCACCTTCAGGGTGGTGCGCTCCTCGAGGTAGGCCACTTCCTTCCCATCGGGCGAGTAGGCGGGCTGGAACTCCTCGGCGGGCGTGCTCAGCAGCGGCTCCTCCTTCAGCAGGGTGGCATTGAAGAAGTGCTTCTCCTCCTTGCGCACCAGGCTGGTGGTGTACAGGTCCCAGCTCTGGCCGCGCTCGCTGGCGTAGAGGATGGTGCGGCCATCGGGGCTGAAGCTCACGTTGCGCTCCTGCTCGGGCGTGCTGGTGATGCGGCGGGTGGTGCCTTCGGCGATGCTGGTCACGAACACCTCGCCACGGTGGATGAAGGCGGCCTCTTTGCCATTGGGGCTCACGGCATACTCATCGGCGCTGCCCACGTTCAAAACCCGCTGCGGGTTGTAGCGGCCATCGCTGCTGATGCGGATGGCCACCTTCACGGGCTCGCCGCCCTCGCGCAGGGTGTACAGCTCGCCGCGGTGGCTGAAGCAGAGCACCCCGCCATCGCTGATGCTGAGGTAGCGCACCGGGTGGTCGGTGAAGCGGGTGACCTGCGTGCTGGCGCCGCCCGTGCGCGGCATGCGGTGCACGTTGAAGCTGCCGCTCTCCTCGCTGAGGTAGAAGATGGCCGCGCCATCCTTGCTCCATACCGGATCGCGGTCCTCGCCGGCGAAGGCGGTGAGCTGCCGGTATTCCTTGGTGGCGGGGTCGAAGGTCCAGATGTCGCGCGTCACGGACGAGGTGTGGTGCTTGCGCCAGTTGTCCTCATAGCCCTTGCGGTCGTGATAGGCGATGAGCTTGCCATCCGGGCTGTAGCGCGCGCGCTCCATGGCGATGGTGCTGAGCTGCATCACGCGGCCGCCGTTCACCGGAACGGTGTACAGCTCGCCCAGGCCGCCCACCGGGAACTGCTGGTGCCTCACATCATCCTGGCGCGAGCCGTAGAAGATCACCTGGCTGCCGTCGGCGCTGAAGTCGCTGGCCACCTCGCCGTTGCCGTGGTAGGTGAGGCGCGTGGGTGCCCCGCCCGTGGCGGGCATCACGAAGACATCGTTGTTGCCCTGGCGGTTGCTGGTGAAGGCGATCAGCCTGCCATCGCGGCTCCACACCGGGGTGTGGTCGTAGGCCTCGTTGGTGGTAAGGGGCACGGCATCGCCGCCCGATGCGGGCACGCGCCAGATGTCGCCCTGGTAGCAGAACGCGATGGATTGCCCGTCGGGGCTGATGGCGGCGTTGCGCAGCCAGAGCGGCTGGGCGACCGCCGCGGTGGATGCGAGGACCACGGCGAGGGATAGGATGCGGATCATGGTCGGCTAAGCTACCCGAGCCGATTGCACCCCGGTCACGTGACGAGCGGTTGGCCCTTGTCATGCACCACCTGCTGGCCGCTAGGCGCATCCGGATGACCGATTGCTGCTGCTGAGCGTGGCGCTAGCGGGCAACGGTCTGCTTCATGGCACGGTGCGCCTTCCAATCCGCTCCGTCGTACACCAGCAGCACATACGTGCCTTCGGGCAGGCGCTCGAGGTTCACGATGGGATCTTCCGGGGTGAGCGGTGCTTCCAGCACAACACGCATATCCGTGTTCAGGACGCGCACCAGAGAACCATCGCCGATCCTCGAAGAGATGCGGATTGGCCCGTGCGTGGGGTTCGGGAAGGGCGCATGGTCATCCCCATTGAATGAGACCACGACTAACGGTGAGTCCGATGAGGTATCGTCGAGGTCGATCTGCTTCAGCCGGTAGTAGAGGGTTCCGGGCTGGGGGAAGTCGTCCCAAGCCGTGTATTCGATGAGCGCTGCGGAGTTGCCGGCCGCAGGCACGCTTTGGATCGGGCTGAAGGAGATGCCATCGAGGCTGCGCAGCACCTCGAAGCGGCTGCTGTTCGATTCCGATGCTGTGGCCCAGGTCAGGGCCACTTGCGTTCCTTCAGGCCATGCCCTGAAGTAGATGAGCTCCACAGGCAGCGTGCTGTAGTAGTACACGGTGATGCGCATGTGGTCCACGCGCGCGGTTCCATTCTGCACGCGTGCGGCGATGGCGGCCCCGAAGTTCGTGGCCTGGATGTCGGCAGGCAGCCAGGTCTGGCCCCAGAGCTGCGTGGCGCCGCCGTAAGTGGCGTAGGCATCGGTCGTGGGCCACGCGGTGGCGGTGGCCAGGTTGCTTCCGCCGATGACACCGCCCTTCATCACCCGCACCTCATGGTCGAATTCGCGCGCGCGCTGCAGGGTGAAGCCGATCATGGCCCAGCGATTCACGCTGCCGTTGAAGGTGCAGCTGGGCTGCTCGGTGCCTGCGGTGGCTATGGCCTTGTGGGCGGTCTGGATGCAAGCGCCCGATGTGGGCGCATCCACGGTGTTCGCGAAGTAGAGGTCGGTGCCCTCGGTGTAGCCCGAGTTGATGGTGTAGGTGTTGGTGCCGCCGAGAGTGAGCGTGCCCGTTCCGATTTTGGTGAT
>CAZJTB010000071.1:0-4904 GCA_964548485.1 uncultured Chryseobacterium sp.
GGGTAGGGGTCGATGCCGAGGGCGCGGAGCTTCTGGAGCGCCTCGCGGCGGATGACTTCCTGATCGGAAAGGGCGTGGGACATGGTCGATGAAAAGAGGCGGCGAAGGTATCCGGCGCCGCTCTACCCTTTCATCGCATACCAGATACGGAGGCCAAGCGCGATGAGGAACAATGGAAGTCCGATGAGCACCATCCGCGCGCCGTGCCGTCTGTCCTCACGCCGGTAAACGGGCACACGCTCACCGTTGGGCAAGGTGCGCTTCGCCGTGTTCAGGTACCAGCCGATCGCAATACCGAAGAATCCGCCCAAGAACGCGGAGATGTACCCGAAGACGATCCAAGGTGTTTGCCCTGGTGCTTCCTGACGCAGGTCTTCAAGCCGTGCCTCACGCACCAAATGGATCGCTTCGATGCTCATCGGCTTTCCCCGCTGCCGGAGGAGCTCCTGCGCCCAGACCGCATCCTGCGGCGACCACTCATCGGGCTTCACGAGGATACCGGCCAACTCCTCATCGCTGAATTGATGCAGATAATGATCATCCGGGAAATCATGTTTCGCTTGGCTAGCCTTTTCAAGCAATGCGGCTTCGGCCTGATCAAAGAGATCCGGATGCAGTTTCACCAGATGCCAGACTGTGCCATTGCCGACGATGAGCGGGTCTTGATAGGGGGCATCCACCACGATTTCCGATTCAAAGCCGAGCGCTGAGAGTTCATCCGCGAATTCAGCAGCCTCCGCAGCGCGGCCGAAGCGGCGGAAGATCCTCATCCCTTCGAGCGGGTCAGCCATTACAACAACTTCAACCCCTTGATCCGCTCGAAATCCTTCCGGTTCAGCGTGAGCAACGGGCAATCGTGCGCGATTGCCGTTGCAGCAATCAAGTGATCGCTCAGGTGCGCCCCTCGATGCTGCCACGCCGCGCGCACCAGGTCGCGGATTATCAAGGAGACTTCCATGGTGAACGGAAGGAGGTGGTAATTCGCGACCAGGGCCTCATACCAGCGCTCGGCTTCATCGCGGTTGCGGGCGCCGGACACCATCTCTGCTAGAACGATATCGCAGATGACCGCCTCATCGCCGTCGAGCCGCTCGAGCGCCTTGCGGGCCACCTCCTCCTTGCGGGCCATGCCCACGAGGATGCTTGTATCGATCAGTGCCGCCGCCATGCCTTCTCGCGGATCTTCTTCAAGTCGATGTCCCGATCCGCCCAGAGCCCCCAGAACTCGGCGAACGGCTCCTTCCTGCGAGCGGCCTCCCGGTCGATGAGCTCGCTGAACACCGCTGAGATGCTCGTGCCGCGCCTGCGGCTGAGCGCGCGCGCCTTCCGCTTGGTCTTCTCCTCCACGAGCAGGGTGAGCTTGGTCTTCATGCGTACGTGCGTTGAGCCAAATGTACGTGCGCTTCCGGGCCATCCACAACCTCTCAGAACAAGTCCGCGTAGCACGCCCCTATTTTCGCCTCGCCATCAGCACGCACCCATGCACCACCTCATCGATGCCTTCCCCAAGCAACTGAAGGAAGCCCTGGAGATCGGCCGCAAGGCCCAATTGAAAGCCCCCGGCGGGCCCTACGCCAATGTGGTTGTCACCGGCTTGGGCGGCAGCGGCATCGGCGGGCGCATCGCGGCGCAGCTGGTGCACAAGGAGGCCAAGTGCCCCATCGAGGTCTATAACAACTACTACCTGCCGGGCTATGTGAACCACAAGAGCCTGGTGATCGCGTGCAGCTACAGCGGCAACACCGAAGAGACGCTCGCCGCCATGGAACAAGCGCTCAGCAAAGGCGCCCGCGTGTGTGTGGTGACCAGCGGCGGCACCATGCTCGAGTTGGCCAAGGCAAAGGGCCTGGACCACATCGTGATCCCGGGCGGCAATCCGCCGCGCACCATGCTGGCCTACTCGCTGGTGCAGCAGTTCTTCGTGCTGCATCACTTCGGCATCATCGGCGATGGCTTCGAGGGCGCGATCAAGACCGCCGCGAACATGCTGGAGCAGGAGAAGGAAGACATCAAGAAGGCCGCGCAGGAACTCACGGAGAAGCTCGTTGGCAAGCGTCTGGTGATCTACAGCGAAGCGAGCACCGAGGCCGTGAGCATCCGTTTCCGTCAGCAGGTGAATGAGAACAGCAAGGAACTGTGCTGGCACCACGCGATCCCGGAGATGAACCACAACGAGCTGGTGGGCTGGGCCGGCGGCAAGGACGATGTCGCCGTGGTGATCTTCCGGCACAAGGAGGACCACGAGCGCAGCCAGATGCGCATGGAGATCAACAAAGAGGTCTTCCGCAAATACACCCCGCACATCCACGACGTGTGGAGCCAGGGCGATACCGCTTTCGCTCGACAGTTATTCCTGATCAACCTCGGCGATTGGGTGAGCTACTACTGGGCCGAGAAGAAGGGCGTGGACCCCACGGAGATCGCGGTGATCAACATGCTGAAGGGGAAGTTGGCGGAGGTGAAGTAGGGATATATCACCGCAGAGGCGCTGAGTCGCAAAGCGCGCAGAGGATGACGCACAACGAAATCAGCTCCAAGGTCATTCATGCTGCGATAGACGTCCATCGCGAACTCGGCCCCGGTCTCCTCGAGGGCGTCTATGAGTTGTGCTTGGTGCAAGTGCTGAAGGACATGGGCTTACGGGTGGAACAGCAGGTTCCGGTGCCCATCGCGTTCCGAGGCAAGGACTTAGGGACGGCGCTCCGTCTTGACATCATTGTAGAAGGACGGGTCATCGTTGAAGTGAAAGCCGTTGAGGCCTTGCACGACAGTCACATCGCTCAGTTGCTGACCTATCTGAAGTTGACGGGCTGCCAGCTTGGCTTGCTCATCAACTTCAATGAAGTGCTCCTCAAGAACGGTTTGCGCCGGGTGGTTAACGGACTGAGCGAATGAAGCAGCGCCTCCTGACCCCCCGCGTCCTCTGCGTCTTTGCGCCTCTGCGGTGAACATGCGACACATCCACTTCCGCGACCTCGGCCTTATCGACTACGCCGCCGCGTGGGACCTGCAGACGCGCCTCTTCAAGGAGACCATCGACATCAAGCTGGCCAACCGCGGCAAGCCCGAGAACGAGCAACAGGCAACCACGGACCACCTGCTCTTCTGCGAGCACAACCACGTGTACACCCTCGGCAAGAGCGGCAAGCAGAGCCACCTGCTGCTGAATGAGCAAGGCCTGCGTGACAGGGGCGTGCAGTTCTTCCCCATCGATCGCGGCGGCGACATCACTTACCACGGCCCTGGGCAGATCGTGGGCTATCCCATCCTCGACCTCGACCACCACTTCACCGATATCCACCGCTATCTGCGCACGCTCGAAGAGGCCATCATCGGCACCTTGGAGGCGTACGGCATCAAGGCAGGAAGGATTGAAGGGCTCACGGGCGTGTGGCTCGACTGGACCGACCATGCCAAGGCCAGGAAGATCTGCGCCTTCGGCATCCGTGCCAGCCGATGGGTCACCATGCACGGCTTCGCGTTCAACGTGAACACCGATCTGGGCTATTTCCAGAACATCGTGCCCTGCGGCATCACCGACAAGGGTGTCACCAGCATGGCGGCAGAACTGGGCGGCGCCGTGGACATCGAGGAGGTGAAGAACAGGCTGCGGTTGGAGATCGCGGACCTGTTCGATGCGGAGCTGGTGCTGGGCTAGGTACTTTCGCCCAAGCACCATCCCATGCGCTTCATCAAGAGACTCCTGCTCTGGACCATCCTGCTCATCGGCGTCCTTATCGGCTTGGCCTACCTCACGGGCAACGGCCATCTGGTGCGCGGCGTGCGCTACACCTACCTCATCGGCCGCACAGCGCCGGAGGTCGACGACCGCGATTTCTTCCCCTACAGCACCATCGCCGCCACCAACCCCCAGCCCTGGCCCAGGGGCGGGCGCTACGGCAGGCTCGCTCTCGCCGCGCAGCAGGAAGCCGAATTGAAGGCCCTGCACAGCGTGGGCTTCGCCGTGTGGCAGCACGACAGCCTCATCTTCGAGCAGTACTGGAACGGCTGGCATGCCGACAGCGTGAGCAACAGCTTCAGCGTGGCCAAGAGCTACATCAGCGTGCTCACGGGAATCGCCATGGGCGAAGGGAAGATCAAGAGCGTGTTCCAGCCCGTGGGCGATTTCCTTCCGGAGTTCAAGGAGGGCTGCCATGCCAAGATCAACCTGTGGCACGTGCTCACCATGAGCACCGGCCTCGATTGGAGCGAGAGCGGCAAGGACCCCTTCAGCGATAATGCCAAGGGCTACTATGGGTACAACGTGCGCGAACTGGCGCTCGGCCAGCCTTGTCGCGATGAACCCGGACAGGAGTTCGACTACATCAGCGGCGCCACGCAGATCATGACCGAGGTGCTCGAGGCCGCTTACGGGCAGCCGCTGGATGCGCTGGTGCGCGAGAAGGTCTGGGAGCCGCTCGGCTGCGAGCACGATGCCTACTGGGGCAAGGACCGCAAGGATGGCGACTTCAAGGGCTTCTGCTGCCTCTACGCCACGGCGCGCGACTTCGGCCGCATCGGCCAGCTCTACCTCGACAGCGGCATGTGGAAGGGCCGGCAGATCGTGCCGCGCGAGTACTGGCAAGCCAGCATCACGCCAGCGAATCTCAAGGATAAAGGCGCCCCCAATGCGCGCTACGGCTACTTCTGGTGGCTGGCCGAGCTGGATGGCATGCCGATCCACTACTGCCGCGGATTCCACGGCGAATACGTGGTGGTGATCCCGCACGAGCGCCTGGTGATGGTGCGCACCGGCATGAAGCGCGAGGAGGTGAACGCCACGGGCCACCCTACGGATGTGTTCAAGTGGATCGCCATCGCGCGCGAGCTGGCTTCACGGGGCGCATCGAGTGACGCAGCGCAGCAGTGAGCCAGTTGACCAGAGACGCTTCTATGGCAGCGCG
>CAZJTB010000071.1:4914-9197 GCA_964548485.1 uncultured Chryseobacterium sp.
TAGCTGCGGAATCGCTCCTCACCGCAACCGCTCCACTGCTCCGCTGCTCCACTGGTTCACTCTTCCACCGGAGAACCGACCCCATGCGCAAAGACATCCACCCACCCAAGGTTGAAGGCATCGCCATGGCCGTGGTGCGCGAGAAGGACGAGGAGGGCGCCGATGCGTGGTACGTGTACCTGATCAACCGCAACGACCACCCGCTCGAGAATGTGCTGGTGAGCTCACAAGGCTATGGCGAGCTGGAGGGCGAGGCGCGCCGCACCAGCGAGATGCGCCACCACCTGGAGCGCCTCGGCCCCCAAAGCTGGGCCCGCATCGAACGCATCGTGGAGGACGTCTTCGGGCTGAGCAACCAGTACTGGCTCAGCTACTACATCGGCCGCGAGCTGCACGATAAGAAGTACGTCTTCCTGGCAGGCAGCATCGATGAGGGGAACTTCACCCCCTTGCCGTTGATGGGGGTGAGGGGCGTGATGATCGAGTAGCACCGGGGTTGAAGGTTGTCGCGAACGACGGCTGGGGGTTGCAGGTCGGCTGAATCGCCGATCTTCACCAATCCACAACCTTCAACTTTACACGGCATGCGCGACCTCAGCAAGCTCCTCTTCCTCGACATCGAGACCGTGCCGCAGACGTACCGCTGGGCCGACATGCCTGAGTACGAGCGCGCGCTCTTCTCGGATAAGACACGCCTCGAGCAGCAGCGCGACGCGAAGACCGCCGAACAGCTCTGGGGCGAGAAGGGCGGCATCCTGGCGGAGTTCGGCAGGATCATCTGCATCGGCCTCGGATTCATTCATCAGAGACATGATGGCTGGCATCTACGAGTGACCTCGTACCAGGACGACCATGAGTACGACCTGCTCACCCGCTTCGTTGACCTTCTAGATCGCGATTACAATAGCGATAGCCACGCGTTATGCGGCCACAATGGCAAGGAGTTCGACTTCCCCTGGATCGCGCGGCGCTGCGTAGTGCACGGCATTCGGCTGCCTCGGCAGTTGAACATCGCCGGGCTCAAGCCCTGGGAAGTGCCACATGAGGACACCATGGAGCTGTGGAAATTCGGCGACAAGAAGAACTTCACATCCCTTGAGCTATTGACGCATCTGCTCGGCATCCCTTCACCGAAGGGAGACATCAAAGGCAAGGACATCGCCCGCGTGTACTACGAGGACAAGGACCTGGAGCGCATCGCCACCTATTGCAGGAAGGATGTGGTGGCCACCGCGCAGCTGTACCTGCGGCTCACCGGAAGAGAGCTCGTGGCCGAGGAGCGGATCACGGTGGTGTGAAGGTGGGCAATAGTCCACGATATTCGTGGCGATGCCAAGTCGCTTGCGGATTGGATGGCGTGAGCAAGGATTTGTTTGGTGTGCGCTGCTCACCCTCGTCCTTCTGTTTTTCCTCACAGAGTTCTATGGGCATGTGCTTTCCGCGCCCGGGAAGGTGCTGTTGGCCGGCGGTGGCGATGGGCTGAAGAACTATTACACGCTGCTCTGGCATGTGGATCGGGATGCGACCGCCATGCACTACGGCGGGTCCAACCATCCCTATGGGGAATCCATCTTCTACACCGATGGGCACCCGGCCCTGAGCTGGCTGTTACGCGCGCTTCATGCCCCGGCGGGAAGCGGCGTGGCAGTCATCAATCTGCTCCTCTTGCTTGGGTTGCTTCCTGCGGCATGGCTGCTCTTCGCGCTGCTGCGCGAATCCGGGGTACCACCGTGGGCCTCAGCGGTCGGTGCGTTCTCCATCGTATTGCTCCAGCCGCAGTTGCTGCGCATGGGGGGGCACTATTCACTGGCGCACGCATGGGCCATGCCCTTGATGATGCTCCTATCGCTGTTCGCGCAGCGCGGCCCAAACAGACTGCGATGGAGCATTTGCGCCGTTGCGGCGGCGCTTGTCCTTTACCTCACCCACCCCTACCTCGGGCTTATGAGCACCATGCTGCTGATGGCGCATGGTGCTTCGCGCGCGGTGCTTGGCGCTGAAGGATGGCGCGAATCGTTGCGGGTGCTGCTTCGCGGAGCGATCCTCGGCGTGCTGCCCATGGTGGCATTCCTGCTGATCGTGAGCGCAACGGATAACGCGCCCGACAGGCCTTCGGGCCCCATGGGCGCCGACATCTATTCCACGCGCATCGTCAGCCTGATTGTTCCCACCCATGACCCCTTCGCCACGCCGATTCGGGATTTCTTCAATTATAACCGGCTGGAATGGGAGACGTGGTGCTACTTGGGGCTTTCCACCCTGCTCGTGCTCATTGTGGCGGGGGGTGCTCAGGCGAAACGGTGGGCGACCATTGGCGCCGCCAAGCGTGTTGATGATGCCGGGCAGATGCTGGGTGCGGCTTTCCTGGTGCTGCTCTTCGCCATGGGTGTTTGGCAGGGATGGCTCGCCCAGTGGCTGCCGCAACTCGAGCAGTTCCGGGGCACGGGCCGATTCGCGTGGCCATTCTTCTTCGCTGCCTGCCTGTTCGGCGTGGTGCGCCTGCACGGATGGCTGCTTGCAGCGGAGAACGCGCGGAAGGGGGTGGCTTCCGTGGTGTTCATCGTGACTGTCGGGTTCCTGGCCGTTGAAGGCTGGGATTATCATCGGGAGTCGAGCCATAACCTCGGCAGGGCTGAGAATCCATTCCGTGTGGAAGCGCTGCTGCCACACGAGCGCGAGATGGCGGATCGCATCAGGCAGTCTGGCGCAGCGGGTTTGCTTCCGCTGCCCTGGAATCATGTTGGCAGCGAACAATATGATGCGCAAGCGCCAGAAGCGCCGATGGCCCGTGCGCTGAAGCTGGCGTACCACAGCGGGGTGCCTTTGATGGCTGGCCTCACATCGCGCACCTCTGTGCAGCAGACCCGCAGCCTTTTCGCGCTGTTCGCACCGTCGTATTACCCCAAGGGCATGCGCGGCGCCTTGCCGGATAGTGCTCGCGTGATGATCCTTCGGCATGAAGGTCCGCTGGCGGCCTGGGAGGAATCCTTGTGGCGCAGGGCGCGTCCGGTGAATGCTGACGGTGGGCACGAGCTGCGCCTGATCACGGTGGGCGAATTGCTCTCCGATACGCGCCTGCAGCGCCTTGCTGAGTTCGAGCAATTGCGCAAGAGGGCGCCGCCGCGCGGGAATTGGCGCTTCACGGTGCAAGGGCAGCCAGCCGATGAGCGCGAAGCCGGCCGGGTGCGATTCGGTCCGGAGGAGCTTCATGGGCATGTGAATGAATGGCATGAGCTCCTGCAGGTCGGGGCTGCGGAATTGGACTCCGGGGGGGCGTACGAGGTCGATTTCCTCTTCGAGAGCCCTGATGCGCGCGCGGTCAACATCAACCTGGTCACCGTGACCGAGGATCCGGATGGGGCCAACGGCCGCTGGGAGGATCTCCGCGGGCTACGTAGCATGCCGATGCAGCTTGCCGATGGCGTCTGCGTGGCCACGCTGCCGATACGGATCGGCGATGCGAATCGGAGGCTCAAGGTCCTGATCAACGGACCGGCCAAGAGCAGCGCACCGTTTGTGATCAGGCACGTCGTGCTACGCCCGGTGGAGGTCGATGCCTGGATGGAGGGCTCCTGGCGCGGCGCGAGCACGGTGTTCCTGAATGGGCTGCCGCTCAGCCACGATGGCGCGCCACCACCCGGAGGAAGTTGAGCGATTCCCTCGCCAATACCCGGAGATTCATGCGGGAGAAGACCACGCCATGATCAAGGCGCGCTTCAACCGTGGCGATGCGCAGGTCATTGCGCCGGGCGGCCAGCATCACGAATTCAAGATCGAAGAGGAAGCGATCGATGGTCGTGCTCAGGAATACCGAACGCCCTTTCGCGTCGAAACCCTTCAACCCGCACTGGGTGTCTGTGATCGGTAGCCGCAGGATATTGCGCAGCACCCAGCGGAAGCCCTTGCTGATCACGCGTCGCGCCCGGGGCACACGCTCGTAATAGGCGGCCTTGCGCTGGCCCAGCACGACATGGGCCCCATCGAGCAGCGCAAGGCAGGCCTCTTTCATGCTCTCCACGGTGTAGGGCACATCCACATCGGTGAAGAGGCTTGGGCCTATGGCGCAATGCAGCGCTCCGGTGCGCAGGGCCGCGCCCTTGCCCTTGTTCCTTTCATGCACCAGCCACTCCACATGACCGAATGCGGCGGTCACGCGCTGCTTCACGTCGGCGCTGATCGGATTCGGCGAACCGTCTTCCACGATCACGAAGCGCAGGCTCACGTGCGGCAGCGAACGCGCCAGGCCCCCCCCGCGGTCGATCAGCCGGGCATCCCATCCTGCC
>CAZJTB010000072.1:0-1193 GCA_964548485.1 uncultured Chryseobacterium sp.
GGCTTCATCTTCGCCCTGCAGATCCTGCCCACCATCATCTTCTTCAGCGCGCTCACCAGCGTGCTCTTCTACCTCGGCATCATCCAGAAGGTGGTGTACGCGCTGGCCTGGGCGCTCAACCGGACCATGCGCCTGAGCGGCGCCGAGAGCCTGAGCACGGCAGGCAACATCTTCCTGGGGCAGACCGAGGCGCCGCTTATGGTGAAGGCCTACCTCGACAAGATGAACCGCTCGGAGATCTTCCTGGTGATGACCGCCGGCATGGCCACCGTGGCTGGCGGTGTGCTCGCGGCCTACGTAGGCTTCCTGGGCGGCGACGACCCCGTGATGCGGCTCTTCTTCGCCAAGCACCTGCTCACCGCCAGCGTGATGGCCGCGCCCGGCGCCGTGGTGGTGGCCAAGGTGCTCTACCCCCAGACCGAGCCGGTGGACCAGCGCATGGAGGTGAGCAACGAGGTGGTGGGCAGCAACTTCCTCGATGCCATGAGCAAGGGCACCACCGAGGGCCTGAAGCTCGCGGCCAACGTGGGCGCCATGCTGCTGGTGTTCTTCGCCTTCATCGCCATGGCCAACTACGGCTTCAACAAGCTGGGGCAGGCCATCGGCATCAACGGCTGGGTGGCGGAGGTGAGCAACGGCAACTTCAAGCAGCTCTCGCTGGAATTCATCCTCGGCTACCTCTTCGCGCCCATCATGTGGCTCATCGGCGTGGCCAGCGAGGACATCACGCTGGCCGGCCGCCTCGTGGGCGAGAAGATCATCGCCAGCGAGTTCGTGGGCTACGAGAGCCTGGCCACGCTGAAAGCCCAAGGCGCATTCGCCTACCAGCGCAGCATCGTCATGAGCACCTACATGCTGTGCGGCTTCGCCAACTTCGCCAGCATCGGCATCCAGATCGGCGGCATCGGCTCGCTGGCCCCCAGCCGCCGGCAATGGCTCAGCGAGTTCGGCATCCGCGCGCTCCTGGGCGGCATGCTGGCCTCATTGCTCAGCGCCACGATCGTGGGCATGCTGGTCTGAGCTCGACCGGAGGCGAAGCCCGTGCTAGCGCTTCATCGGCCGTGGATTGGCCGTCCCATTCACCAACGGGCCCTGCCAGACCTCGCGGATCACGCCATCGAGCAGTTCCTTGCTCGTGTGCAGCGCATCGATGTACTGCGCGCGGTCGGCGGTGATGGCGCTGGGGCCCGAGA
>CAZJTB010000072.1:1293-9191 GCA_964548485.1 uncultured Chryseobacterium sp.
TGCAGCGCATCGATGTACTGCGCGCGGTCGGCGGTGATGGCGCTGGGGCCCGAGAGGTCGTAGTACGTGGCCACCGAGCGCATGAGTTCCTTGTAGGCGGCCATCTCCTCTTGCAGTCCCAGCTCCTCCTCCATGGCGTGCACGGCATCATGCACGGGCAGGTCGATGATCACCAGCTGGATGCCCCGCTCCCGGCAACGCGCGGCGACACGGCGCAGCTCATCCGCGAAGCGCTGCGATGGCATGTACTGTTCCAGCACGCCGCGCTCATTCGCGATCACCTTCTCCCATTGATCGGCGGCGAGCCCTTCGGCCTGCACGCTGCCCCAATGCGAGCGGGCATCGAGCCAGGCCTTGCCCAGCACATCGCGGTCGGTGAGGTAATGCACCGCGCTCGCCGTGGCCCACGCCGGTCCTTCCCAGATGTCGTAGTCCTGGGCCGCGCTCCAATTGCGGAAGCCCGTCTGCAGGTACACCGTGCCCAGCCGCGTGAGGCTGTCGGCGTACCAGAAGGTCTTGAACATGCTCGGGGTGTTGCCGCCCGGCACGCCGAAGTTGTATAGCTCGCGCCCGGTTATCGAGGATACCAGTGAAGCATCGAAGCGCGTGAGGCGCGAGTCGCCGATGATGATGTCGGCCACCGGCCGACGCCGGTACTCGATCAGCTTCCACGCCAGTGAGTAGTAAGGCATCACCGCGCCGCTGTGGCGGCAATTCATGCGGCGCGCCTCGGCCGGGATGGGGCTCGCCGCATCGAAATAGTTGAACGGATCGATCCATGCCACGCCGCCCATGAGCAGCGCGAAGGGCAGCGCGAGGAGGAGTAGCCAGCGGAGGAGGCGCTTCATGCTAGAACTGGAAGTAGATGAACTCGCCTCCGCCGTGGTAGGCGCCGTAGTAGATGATGGCGCCCACCAGTCCCGCGTACACGCCATAGCGCGCCACCGCGGGCATGCGGCGCAGGAAGGCCGTGGCGCCCCAGCGCGCCTGCACCAGGTGCACCGCCTCCATGAAGACAATGGCCGCTAGCGCGATGGCGAGCTCCGTGGAGCCGATGCCGAGCGCGAGGATCATCACCTTCGCGGTTGATGGATTGAGCCACGCCATGTGCCCGCTGAAGGAGGCCTGGATGATGTGCAACGCATCGCCGATGGTGGACGCGCGGAAAAAGACCCAGCCGATGAGCACGAGCACGATGGTCCACGCGACATTGAGCCCGTGCGACAGCCGGGGCAGGCGCGAGAGGCCCATGGCAGCCGCCATCCGGTCGCGCAGCGGGCCGAAGACGATGGCCAGCACGAGGTAGATGCCGTGCAGCGCGCCCCAGGCCACGAAGGTCCAGTTGGCGCCGTGCCAGAGGCCGCTGATGAGGAAGGTGAGGAAGAGGTTGTAGTACCAGCGCCACTTCACCGTGCGGTTGCCGCCCAGCGGGATGTACACGTAATCGCGGAACCAGGTGCTGAGCGAGATGTGCCAGCGCTTCCAGAACTCGCTGATGCTGGCCGCGTGGTAGGGCTGGCGGAAGTTGATCATGAGGGTGAAGCCCAGCACGCGCGCGCAGCCGATGGCGATGTCGCTGTAGCCGCTGAAGTCGCAGTAGATCTGCAGCGCGAAGAGCACCGTGGCCAGCGCGAGCACCGGCCCGGGGAACTCGTGCGGCGCGCCGTACACGTGGTTCACCGCCACGGAGATGCGATCGGCGATGACCACCTTCTTGAACATGCCCCAGGCCATGAGGCGAAGGCCGCTGGCCACGCGGTCGGCATCGAAGCGCTGCACCATGCGGAACTGCGGCAGCAGCGAGCCCGCGCGCTCGATGGGGCCCGCCACGAGCTGCGGGAAGAAGGCCACGAACACCGCGAAGATGCCCGCGTGCTTCTCCGGTCTCACCACGCCGTTGTACACGTCGATGGTGTAGCTCATGGTCTGGAAGGTGTAGAAGCTGATGCCCACCGGCAGCAGCACGTCCAGCACGGGCGCCTGCCAATCGAGCCCCAGGGCCTGGGCCGCCGAGCCTGCCGAGCGCAGGAAGAAGCCGAGGTACTTGTAGAAGATGAGCAGGCCGAGGTTGGTGGCCATGCTCAGCCAGAGGTAGGGCCGCCGCGCGCGCTTGTAGGCCAGCCCCGACATGCGGTACGAGCAGAAGTAATCGACGATGGTGCTGAAGGCGATGAGCAGCGCGTACTCCGGCCGCCAGCTCATGTAGAACCAGTAGCTCGCGATCAGCAGCAGGATCCAGCGCCGGTTGTGCGGCAGCAGGAAGAAGAGCGCTGCGACGACCGGGAAGAAGACGAGGAACTCGAGGGAATTGAAGAGCATGCGTGCGCTCGGGAAGCCTTGCGCGGCCAAGCTAGCGGGGCCCTTCAACGGCCAAGGGGCTCCCGGCGTTCGACCGTGCACAGCACGGTGTTGGCATGCGCGGCGACTACATTCCGCCCACCAATCGCACCCCTGATGCGCCGCTCAGCCATCCTTCCCGCCCTGCTCGCCATCACGAACGCGCTGGCCCAGCCCACCCTGGTGCAGCACGGCAAGCCGTTCAGCAAGAGCCTCAAAGGCGCCTCGGGCGACATCCTCACGGTGGTCGATGGCCTGTTCGCCGCCGACGGCCGCCATGTGCTCTATGTGGAGGAAGGGCTCACCCCGAAGGCAGTGCGGCTCGATGCCCAGCTGCAGCCCGGCGAGGAGCTCGTGCTGAAGGACGTTGCGATCGATGGCGTGAAGTGGACGGGCGTGATGCCGTTGGTGGACAGGCAGCGGATGCGGGTGCTGCTCGTGAGCGCCACGAAGAAGGGCAGCGAGTTCGCCATCGGCGATGTGGCGGCGGATGGCGCGCTCCAGCTCAAGGCGGTGCGGCGCATCGCGGGGTTCGAGCTGCCCTACGCCAACGACCCCTCGAACACCATGGCCTCGCGCCCGCTGCCCGACCCCATCCTGTTCACGCGGGGACTGGCCTACGCGCAGAACGAGCGCATCGTGCGCGCGCCTGACGGCAGCCATGCCTTGCTGAATCACTTCACGCACAAGGGCAAGGGCAACAAGCGCCTGGGGCTGGCCTGGCTGGACAAGGAGCTGACCGCCCTCTGGGAATCGACCGTGGAGCTGCCCTTCGAGGATGCCAAGAGCACCATTCACCAGGTGGCCGTTGACGACGAGGGCGTGGTGCGCCTGCTGCTCTACGTGTTCAACTGCAAGAGCGAGGAATCGCTGGGCGACAAGAACTGCCACGAGCTGCACCTGGTCACCATTGCCGAGCGCGGCAAGAGCGTGAGCACCGTGCTCATCGACAAGGACTTCGTGAGCAGCGCGCGGATCCTGCCGCGGCCGAAGGGGAAAGTGGCCGTGGCCCTGCGCTACGGCGCGCTCACCGGCCAGCCCGGCCTGGTGATGACCTTCGACCCTGCCGACCCCAAGCTGAAGCCCACGCCCCTAACCGCGCAGCGACTGCCCAGCATCCGCAAAGCGCGGCTCATGGCCTTCGGCGACCCGGCGGCCGATCCGCGCAAGCCGCCCGCGCGCACGGCGAAGGTGCCCGACGAAGTGGTCATGCTCTACAGCACCCCGGAAGGCGAACTGCGCGTGGTGGAAACCTTTTTGGAGAACCAGTTCCCGCTGCCCATGGGCGAGGCCATCGCCATGCGCCAGCTCAGTGGCAGCGTGCGTGTGAGCCAGGTGCTGCCCAACGACAGCCTGGGCTGGCAGAAAGTGGTGGACCGCGCGCTGATGACCACCGCAGGTCAGGCTTATCAGGGCAGCGTGGCGGTGCCCATGGAGAAGAGCATGCTGCTGCTGCACGGGCACACACCGCGCGGTTACGAGGGCATCCTGCGCTCCGGGAACGAGGCCGCAGGCACCAAGGAGCTGAGACCCGCCGAGCCGCAGGTGCTGAAAGCCGCCTTCATCGGCGACAAGGGCGAGCTGCTCCGCGAAGGCACCGCGCTGCTGATGGACGATGGCTTCGTGCCGTGCCCCATGGGCATGGTGCTGGATTGGGGCGGCACCAAGGCGCTGGTGAAGAGCCACGACCGCGGCACGCAATACCGCTTCTCGGTGATCGACCTGGGGAGGTTGGGTGAGGAGAAGTAGCCTGGTTGGAAGTTGGGCCCAACGCACGGGCTACATCCTTGGGTTGCGGGTTGAAGGTTGGTCCACTCACAACATCCCACAACTCCCAACCCTACAACCTACAACCCTCAACTCCTTTCAACCTCCAACGCTCAACCTCTCCCCTCCTAGCTTCGCGCGCCTGCCGACGGCAGGCATGCCATGCCCAAAGAGGAACAGGAAAGCTCATTCACCGAGCGTTGGCTGGCCGCCGGATCGGGGCTGCTGGAGCGGGTGCGGCAATGGCTGGTGCAGAGCCGCGCCAAGGACTTCATCCTGCTGGCTCTCCCCTACCAGATCAGCGCCGTGCTCACCGCGCTCGTGGCCGTGGGCTATGCCTGGCTCTTCAACTGGATGGGCGAGCGCAACGCCGAGTTGCTCGCGATCGACCGCCGCCTGATCTTCCTGTCGGCACCCATCGCCTTCCTCATCGGCTGGTGGCTCGTGCATCGCTTCGCGCCGCTGGCTGGCGGTAGCGGGATCCCGCAGCTGATGGCCGCCGTTGAGGTGGCCACCGATAAGAAGCGCGACCGCAGCGGGCGCTTCCTCAACCTGCGCATCCTGCTGGTGAAGATCGCCAGCAGCCTGGCCATGGTGGCCGGCGGAGGCGCCATCGGCCGCGAAGGGCCAACGCTGCAGATCGCCGGCAGCATCTACCGCACCGTGCACCGCCTGCTGCCGCCCTTCTGGCCCAAGGTGAGCCGCCGCATCATGATGATCACCGGTGGAGCCGCAGGTCTCAGCGCGGCCTTCAACACCCCGTTGGGCGGGATCGTCTTCGCCGTGGAGGAGCTCACCAAGACCCACATGGCGCAGTTCCGTACCGCCGTGCTCACCGCGGTGATCCTCAGCGGCATGACGGCGCAATGGCTGCTGGGCCCCTACCTCATGCTCGGCTATCCGAAGTTGGCGCCCGCCACCGTGAGCTTCATGTACAAGATCCTCTTGCTCTCGGCCATCGCCGGGCTCACCGGCGCGATCTTCTGCCGGCTGGTGCTCGCCCTCGACAAGCTCCGGCGCGGCCTGCGCGGCGCGGCTGCTCCTGCCGCGTTCGCGGTGGGGTGCTCCCTGCTCTTCGCGTGCGTGGTGTACTTCCTGGGCCCTGCGGCCATCGGCAGCGGCCATGCGCTGCTGGAAGACCACCTCTTCGCCGCCGAACCGGACACCGGCGGCGGCAACGTGGCGGCGCGCGTGCTCGGCTCGCTCTTCAGCTTCACCGCAGGAGGAGCAGGCGGCATCTTCGCGCCCTCGCTTGCCAGCGGAGCCGCCATCGGCGGATGGCTCACCGATGCGCTCGGCCTGGCCGGCAACCGCGGGCAGTTCAACCTGCTGGTGCTCGCGGGCATGACGGCCTTCCTCAGCGGAGTGACCCGCTCGCCCTTCACCAGCGCCATCCTCGTGCTGGAGATGACCGACCGCCACAGCGCCATCTTCCAGCTGATGTACGCCAGCGTGGTAGGCTACCTCATCGCCTACGTGGTGGACCGCAAGAGCTACTACGAGCGCATGAAAGAGCGATTGCTGAAGGCCATGCCGGATTGGAAAGGGCCTGGGAACGAGAGCCCGGCGGCCTGATCCACATCCGGTTATCGACAGCCGTGGGCAAATGCCCGGGCCAGGCAGCATGGGGCACCGATACCTTCGCCCAGCCTGCGGATGGCAGGCCGGCCATGCAACAGTACCACGACCTCCTCCGCCACATCCTCGACCACGGCACGCAGAAGCACGACCGCACCGGCACCGGCACGCTTAGCTGCTTCGGCCACCAGATGCGCTTCGACCTGAACGCCGGCTTCCCGCTGGTGACCACCAAAAAGCTGCACGTGAAGAGCATCATCCACGAGCTGCTCTGGTTCCTGGCCGGCGACACCAACGTGAAGTACCTGCAGGAGAACGGCGTGCGCATCTGGGATGAGTGGGCCGATGCCGAGGGCAACCTCGGGCCGGTGTACGGCTACCAATGGCGCAGCTGGCATGCGCCCAATGGCCGGGTGATCGACCAGATCGCGAACGTGGTGGAGATGATCAAGAAGAACCCGGACAGCCGACGCCTGATCGTTACCGCGTGGAATCCTGCCGATGTGGACCGCATGGCCCTGCCGCCGTGCCACGCGCTGTTCCAGTTCTATGTGGCCAATGGCCGGCTCAGCTGCCAGCTCTACCAGCGCAGCGCCGATGTCTTCCTCGGCGTGCCCTTCAACATCGCCAGCTACGCGCTGCTCACGCTGATGATGGCGCAGGTGTGCGGATTGAAGCCCGGCGAGTTCGTGCACAGCTTCGGCGACGTGCACCTCTACAACAACCACCTGGAGCAGGCCCGCCTGCAGCTCACCCGCGAGCCGCGCGCATTGCCGAAGATGGAGATCGACCCCTCGGTCGCGGACCTCTTCGCGTTCCGCTACGAGCATTTCACGCTGAAGGATTATGACCCGCATCCGCATATCAAGGCTGAGGTGGCCGTGTAGGTGAGTCTCATGCAAGTTGCTTCCCGACTCCTTCTTGTAGAGCTCCGCAGGTCATCACTGGGGATGTTCGTCCATGCATGCACTTTCCACCTTTTGCTTCGCCAAAAGGTGGAGCCAAAAGGCGCCCACGGCCAAGCCCTTGGCCTTCGCCACACAACCTACCGCACTATCGGCTCAGGCCGGGCCGCGCAGGCCGTGGACAGCCACCGCACGCTGCACCTGCGAGGTCCGCGTCAACGGGCGGCTGCATGGCCTCAACACGCGCTGTTCAAGGCTTTCATCAATGCGCCAATGAATCGATCATGATCGTATCCGCCATCGCCGCCGTGGCGGAGAACGGCATCATCGGCCACCAAGGCGACCTGCCATGGAGCCTCCCGGACGACATGGCGTGGTTCCAGCGCCACACCCGGGGCCATCACGTGATCACAGGGCGGCGGAACTACGAGAGCATCCCGGCCAAGTATCGTCCGCTGAAGGGCCGGGTGAACCTGGTGGTGACGCGCAACGCGGCCTACGACGCACCGGGCGCCGTGGTGGTTCCGGGCATCGAGGGCGCCTTGGAGGTCGCGCGCGGGGCGGGCGAAACCGAAGCCTTCATTATCGGTGGTGGGGAGATCTATGCGGATGCCTTCGCCAAGGGCCTGGTGCAGCGGCTCTACCTCACCCGGGTGCATGCCCACCTCAAAGGCGACACGCGCTTCCCCGAGGTGGTGCCCGCCGAATGGCGCGAATTGAGCCGCCTGGCCCACCCCGCCGACGAGCGGCACGCGCACGCGTTCAGCTTCATCGTGCTGGAGCGGATTAAACCCCGGGCATCATCCTTGCGTCAATAGCCTGAACCATCGCGAACGCTATGAAGCACCACCGCCTTCTCCTGCTCCTGCCAATCATGACCCTCGCCCTCATCGCTTGCCGGCGGAATGAGGATGAGAAGCCTGACCTGGATTATACCAGCGCCACCGACAACTCGCGCGCAGAGGATGTCTTCACCGACATGCTCGCCCAGGTTGACAAGGCCGTTGACGACAATGGGCTGCGCGACCTGTGCGACCCCACGGTCACTTTCGACACCATCGCCACCCCCCGCACCATCACCATCGACTTCGGCGCGGTGAACTGCACGGCCGCCAACGGCCGCACGCGCCGGGGCAAGATCCTCGTGAGCTACACCGGCCGCTACCGCGACACCGGTACGGTGATCACCATCACCCCGCTCAACTATTACGTGAACAACAACCTGGTCACCGGCACCAAGACCGTGACCAACATGGGCCTGAACGCCAGCGACCAGCCCTGGTTCACCGTGGTGGTGAACGGCACCATCAC
>CAZJTB010000073.1:0-9179 GCA_964548485.1 uncultured Chryseobacterium sp.
GGCGATGGCAGCACCGACGACATCGTGATCATCTGCGCGCACTACGACGCCATGCCCGGCGGCAACCTGAACGCGCCGGCCGCCGATGATGACGGCAGCGGCGTATGTGCCGTGCTCGAGGCGGCCAGGGTGCTGCGCGATGTGCCCTTCGTGCACCCCATCGTGTTCGCCCTCTGGGACGAAGAGGAGCAGGGCAAGGTGGGCAGCATCTTCTACGCGGGTGCCATGGCCGCCAACGATGCGGGCATCAAGGCGGTGATCAACATGGATGCGATCGCGTACGATGGGAACGGCGATACGAAGGCCCGCGTGCATGCCCGGCCCATCGCCAACTCGCTGGAGATCGCCAACACCGTCTTCGCCATGCGCGATCAGCATGGGATCGACCTGGACCTGATCCTCACCAATCCAGGGGCCACTTACAGCGACCACGCATCCTTCTGGACGGAGGGCTATGGAGCGGTGCTCATCATCGAGGAGTTCTCCGCCGACGGCAACCCGCAGTACCACACGCCGAACGACCGGATCCAGTATTTCGATGTTCCCTACTACGAGAAGCTCGCGAAGCTCAGCATCGCCTCCGCCGCATCATTGGCCATTCCTGTGGAGGATGAGACCAGCGTGGACGAGCAGGTTGAGGAAGCATTCCGCCTGATGGCCTTTCCCAATCCAGCCCAGGATGAGGCCATGCTCTACGTGGATGCGCCGTTGAGCGCCACGGCCAGCCTCCGGATCGCGGATGCCTTGGGCAGAGGCACAGCGGTGCAGCAAGCCGTATGGCTGAACAAGGGTCGCAACACGCTGCCCGTTTCGATGCACAGCCTGCCGGCTGGCGCGTATCTCATCAGCCTCGTGCTGCCTGGCCAGGCCCCGAAGTCGCTCCGGCTGGTGCGCCTGCCGTGATCACTGCTTGATGAAGGACTTCGCGCTCACACGACCCTCCCCGTCGGTGATGAGCACGAAGTAGCTGGCCGGAGCGAGCGTGCTCACATCGAGCGAGATGATGCCTGTGGCGCTCGTGGCCATGGAGGCAGCCGACTCGCCGTTCAGGCTGATGATGCGCACCTCGCGAGCCTGCGACTGGCCAAGATCGATGAAGAGGCGATCGCTGGCCGGCGAAGGATATACGTTGACCGCGCCCCCGGCCTCATCCACATCAGCCAGCCCGGTGCTCGGGTCCACCACCGTGATGCTGCCGAATTGCGTGGCGGCATGCCCGGGCTGGGTGCAGTGGTAATTGTACACGCCGGGAATCGTGAAGGTGAAGGTGAAGCTCCAATTGCCGCTTGCCGCGCTGCCGGAGCTGAAGCTCTGCGGATTGCCCGGAAAGAGGCTCTGATTGCCATTCACGTTGTGCGTGCCGCTGCTGTTGGTCCACCGCACCTGGTCGCCCACGTTGATGGTGAGGTTCTGCGGGCTGTAGAACGGGGGCGTGCCGCCAATGGTGCTGCCGCCCACATTCACGGGCCACAGGGTCTGTGCGGAGGTTGCCAAGGGAAGAAGGAGCAGGGCGGAAAGAAGGCGCATGCGGGGCGAGGTTCAGGGAGTGAATCTATAGGCGTGGAACAGCCATCGGCGGCCGCTTGTTCGCAGTTCTTGGGTTCTCGCTAGGGTCTCTCCGGGCGCACTTTCGCATCCATATAGCCCAGCACCTTCTCCATCAGGTGCAGCCGATCCTTGCCGCGCACATTGTGCCCATGCCCGGGGTAATTGAAGAAGTCCACCTGCACACCGGCGGCGATGCAGGCCTTCAGGAAGCGGTAGCTGTGCTCGGGCACCACGGTATCGTCCTTGCCGCCGGTGATGATCAGCAGCGGATCCTTGAGCTCCTGCGCGAACCTGCTGTGGTCGGTGGCGGCATAGCCCTCCGGATTCTCCTGGGGGGTATCCATGTAGCGCTCGCCGTACATCACCTCGTACAGACTCCAATCCATCACCGGGCCGCCCGCCACGCCGGCCTTGAACACGCCGGGGTGCCGCAGCAGCATGGCCGTGGTCATGTGGCCGCCATAGCTCCAGCCATGCACGGCCATGCGCTCCGCATCCACCCAGGGGTGCTGCTTCAGCCATTCCACGCCGCGTAGCTGATCCTTCACTTCGATGATGCCCAGTTGCCGGTGGATGACCTGCTCGAAGGCCCGCCCGCGCCACTGGCTGCCATGCCCATCAACGGTCCAAACCAGGTAGCCACGCTCCGCGGCATGCAGCATCCAGGGCGAGGCGCCGCCCAGGAAGCTGTTGGTCACCAGTTGCACATGCGGGCCGTTGTACACGTAAATGAGCACAGGATACCGCCGGCGCGAATCGAACGCGCTCGGCTTGATCAAGCGGGCGTTGAGCCGGTCTCCGTTCTCACCAGCGATGCTCAGCAGCTCGATCGTCCCCACCCGGTGGTTCGCCAACGGGTCCTTCGCGTCGAGCAGCGTTTTGAGCACCACGCCGTTCCGCGCATCGCGCAGCACGATGCGGTTGGGCACCGTGAGGCTGCTCCAGGTATCGATGAGGTGTGCGCCGCTGCTGCTGAGCTGCCCGCGATGGGTGCCGGGTTCCGGTGTCAGGCGCGTGGTGCGGCCCGATGGGATCTCCACGCGGTAGAGATGCGTCTCCGTGGCGCCTCGTGGGTCATTCGTATCGATGGCTCCGGTTCCCTGAACGATGGCGAACGACTCCTTCGGGTCGAGCCCCACGATCTCCTTCACTTCCCATGCGCCCTTGGTGAGCTGCCGCACAAGGCCCTTGCCCACCTCGTACAGGTAGAGGTGCTGCCAGCCGTCGCGGTTGCTGCGCCAGATGAACTGCGCGGGCCGCGTTTTCAGGAAACGCGCGGGCTGCAGGGGCTCCACGTACTTCTCGTCGCGCTCGGTGAAGATCGTCCCTCTTGCCTCGCCGGTGGCGGCATCGTAGCGCACCATGCGCAGGTTCTGGGTGGCGCGGTCCAGGTGGGCAACGAGCAGGTGCTGCGCATCGGGCTCCCAGCTGATGTTGGTGAGGTACTGGTCTGCCGGGCCACCGGTCTTCAGGTACACGGTGCCGCCCGTTGCCATGTCGTGAACGCCGATGGTGACGTGGTGGCTCGCCTGCCCCGCCATGGGGTAGCGGATCTTCTCGAAGGTGCTGGGCTTCGTGCTGATGTCCTCCAGCCAATAGGGCGTCACCATCGATTCGTCCATGCGGTAGAACGCGAGGCGCGCGCCCTTCGGCGACCAGAAGAGGCCCTTCTCCACGCCGTATTCCTGGCGATGCACGCTCTGGCCATTCACGATCCCATCCTCCCCATCCGTGGTCACCGGCATGGGCTTGTTCTTGCCCGGCCCTGCGCGCATCAGCATCACGTTGTTCTTCTCCGTGAAGGCTACGGCGTTGGTGACGGGCTCCACCTCTTCGTTGGCGGCGCCCGTTCCGATGCGGGTGATGGCCGACAGTTCGTTCGTGGCGCTGCTGAATACGTAGAGATGCCCGTTGTGCAGGAACCGGAACCGCTGCGCATCGATCCACTGCACCATGGGCCAGGCTTTCAGCTGCGCGCTGTCGGGCAGTTGCTTGTTCAGCACGGCGAGCTCCAGCAGCGGTGCGTCGGCGCTCTTGCCCGGGCTTCCCTTCATCAGCACCTCGCCTTTCACGAAGCAGTAGTTGGCGGTGCCCTCGATCCACTGCAAGCCGCGCAGGCGCTCGGGCGCCAGGGTAGTGCCGGCTTTGAGCACCGCATCGCTGAGGGTGAGCGGCTCGCGCTGGGCGCTGGCGTGGTTGGCCGCCACCAGTAGGAGCGCGGCGGATAGCAGGCGGAAGGGTCTCATGTTTCGGAAGGGCTTGGCCCGCGAAGATGCTCACGCGCCCGCAAGCCGCATCAGTGCGGATCGCTGAAGGCCGGATTCGTGAGGAATCCCTGATCGGTGAGGGCGCGCAGGAAGGCGGCCAGGTCGGCGCGATCCTCGGCGTTCAGGTTCACTTGGCCGGCCAGCCAGGGCCCCATGTGGTTGTCGATCTGCGGCGATTCGGTATGCACGGCATCGGCGTAGAAATCAATCACCTCTTCCAGCGTCTGGAACCGGCCATCGTGCATGTAAGGCGAGGTGACGGCGATGTTGCGCAGGGACGGCACTTTGAACTTGCCGTGATCAGCAGGATTCCCGGTTAGCTCGCCCAGGCCGCCATCGGCGTACACGAGCTCAAGCCCATTGTTGCGCAGGCCGTGGTCGGCGAACAGGGGCGCCCGATGGCAGTCGTTGCAGTGCGCGCGACGGAAGAAGAGGTCCATGCCGCGCTGTTCCGATGGCGTTAGCGCCGATGCGTCGCCGCCGTAGTGGAAGCGGTCCCAGCGGGAATCGAAGCTGAGCAGGGTGCGCTCGAACTGCGCGATGGCCCGCACCACTCGGGTGCTGTCGATCAAGGGGCTGCCGAATGCCTTGGCGAACAGCGGCGGGTAATGCGGCATGGCATTCAGCCGTGCAACGACCGCTGGCCAGGTGTTGCGCATCTCGGCATGATCGATCACTGGCAACGAGGCTTGCCGCTCCAGGCTGTTCGCGCGGCCATCCCAGAAGAAGCGGTCGTCGAAGGCGAGATTGGCGATGGCCATGGCCTGCCTTCGCCCCACGGTGCCATCGGTGCCGATGCTGAACCGGCGCGCGTCGCTGAAGCCATCCGCCTGCTTATGGCAACTGCCGCAGCTGAGGGTGTAGTTGTCGCTGAGGGCCTTCTCGTAGAACAGCATGCGGCCCAAGGCCACGCCTTCCACGGTGAGCGGGTTGCCCGGCGAGAGGTGCGCGTAATGCCCGCTGTCAGCCACGTAGGCGGGCGCCGTCAAGCTCAGCGGAGTTGGGCCCTGGTGTTGGCCCTCCAGCGCGGGATCCTTGCGGCAGCCAAGGATGGCCATGCAGCAAAGGATAGGGAGCGTGCGTTGGAGTCGCATGCTCCAAAAATGATGAATTGAAGGGCTCATGGCGGCCCGGATCGCGGATCGGCTAGGAAAGCCGAATCGGTGAGCGTGCGCAGAAAAGCCACGAGGTCTGCACGGTCCAGCCCGGAGAGCCGCACTTCGCCCCTGCGCCAGGGCAGCATGTGCTCATCGAGCGTGGGCGATGCCGTGAACACGCCGTCCGCATAGAAATCAACAACCTCCTTCAGCGTGGCGAATCGGCCATCGTGCATGTAGGGCGCCGTGGCGGCGATGTTGCGGAGCGTGGGCGTCTTGAACCGGCCCATGTGCCAAGGCATGCCTGTGCGGCCGCCCATGCCGAGGTCCATGGGCACGCTATCGAGCCCGATGTTCACCACGTGGTGCCCCTTGAAGAGCGGCGGCTCGTGGCAGTCCACGCAATGCGCGCGGGTGAAGAAGAGCTCCTTGCCGCGCTTCTCCTGCGCGTTGAGGGCATCGGCCTGCTTCCCGTAGAAGTAGCGGTCGAAGCGCGAATCGAGGGAGACCAGCGTGCGCTCGAACTGCGCCAGCGCGAACGCGATGCGCAGGCTGTCGATGCGCGCATCGCCGAAGGCAGCCGTAAAGAGCGGCGGATAGCGCTTGTCCTGCTCGAGCCTATGGCTCACCTCGCTCCAGCGGCTGGCCAGCTCGCGGTGCGCGGTGACCGGCTCGAAGGCCTGCAGCTCGAGGCTGAGCGCGCGCGCGTCCCAGAAGAAGAAGTGGTCCCAGGCCAGGTTCATCAAGGGCATCGCATTGCGCGCGGTGCGCATGCCGTTCATGCCGGACGAGAAGCGCGCGCTGTCCGCGAAGGCGAACTCCTGTCTGTGGCAGCTGGCGCAGGAGAGCGAGCCGTCACGGCTGAGTGCTTTCTCGTAGAACAGCATCCGGCCCAGTGCGGCGCCTTCCACGGTGAGCGGATTGTCGTAGGGGAAGTCGAGGCGGAGCGCGGTGTCGGCGAGCGCCCAAGCAGGAAGTTCCAGTTGCAAGGGCGTGGGGCCGCTCCGTCCGGCTTGCTTCGATGGGTGATGGCACGCCGCCGCCAGGATCAGGAAACTGAAGGGCGCAAACCACCGTGCCATGCGCCGAAGATCGCCGGTCATTCCATCAACCCGCAACCATTCGAATCAACCTGCAACCCCCAACTTCCTAAACCACATTCACCTCCCGCTCCAGCTCCACGCCGAAGCGCTCGCGCACGCTGCGCAGCACCTGGTCGCTCAGGTTCCAGATCTCGGCACCGGTTGCGCCGCCGTGGTTCACCAGCACCAGCGCTTGTTTCTCATGCACGCCGCAATGATCAAGGCGCCTGCCCTTCCAGCCGCACTGCTCGATGAGCCAGCCCGCCGCCAGCTTGCTGTGCCCCTCCCCGGCGGGGTACACCGGCGCGTCGTGATGCGTGGCCTTGATCCGTGCGGCAAGGGCGGCATCCACCACCGGGTTCTTGAAGAAGCTGCCCGCGTTGCCCAGCACCTTGGGGTCTGGCAGTTTGCTGCTGCGGATGGCGATCACCGCGTCGCTCACGTCCTTGATCGTGGGCTGCGCCGCGCCCATGCGCGCCAGCTGGCCTTGGATATCGCCATACGCCGTTCGGATGGCATGGCCGCGCTTGGTGAGCCGGAAGGTGACGCTCAGGATGATGAAGCGCTCGCGGCCCTCGCGCTTGAAGAAGCTCTCGCGGTAGCCGAAGGCGCATTCGCGCAAGCCGAAGCGCACCACCTCGCCATCGGCGATGCGCAGCGCCTCGAGCGCGACGAAGCAGTCCTTGATCTCCACGCCGTAGGCGCCGATGTTCTGCATGGGCGCGGCGCCAACCTTGCCGGGGATGAGCGAGAGGTTCTCGAGGCCGCCCCAGCCTTGGGCCACGGCATGCATCACCAGGTCATGCCACACCACGCCGGCGCCGGCGCGCACCTCCACTTGGTCCTCGTCCTCACGAACGATCGTGACGCCCGGGATCTCATTCAGCAGCACCAGCCCATCGAAGTCGCGGGTGAAGAGGATATTGCTGCCGCCGCCGAGCACGAGGCGCGGCAGTGCGCTGAGCTCGGGCGCGGCGAGCAGCGCGCGCAATTCATCCACCGTTTGGAATCGGCCAAGTGCATCCGCCTTGGCGGCGATGCCGAAGGTGTTGAAGGCTTGGAGGGCTGCGTGACGGAGGACTTCCACGGCGCGCAAGTTTACCGGTGTGGACCGCGTTTCTTTGAGCCGTTCCGATTCAGCTTTTTCACAGGACGAATCATCGCCCATGCGCGCCCTCGTCTGCGTCACCAACGACCTCAGCACCGACAACCGCGTGCACCGCACCTGCGTGGTGCTGCGCGAGCTGGGCCATGAGGTGCTGCTGGTGGGGCGGCTGCTGCCCGATAGCCTTCCGCTGCAGCGCGCGTATGCCACCAGGCGCATGCGGCTGCTCTTCCGCAAGGGGCCGCTCTTCTATGCCGAATACAACCTGCGGCTCTTCCTGCTGCTGCTCTTCACGCGCGCGGACCTGATCGTGGCCAACGACCTGGACACCCTGCTGGCCTGCTACCTGGCCAAGGGCAGCCGTAAGCTGGTGTACGACAGCCACGAGTTCTTCACCGAGGTGCCCGAGATCCAGGGACGCTTCGCGAAGCGCGTCTGGTTGGCCATCGAGCGCTGGATTTTTCCACGGCTGAAGCATGTGCTCACAGTGAACCACAGCATCGCCGCCGCTTATCGCGAGCGCTACGGCATACCGGTGGAGGTGGTGCGCAACATCCCCATGCACAAGGAGCTCGGGCCGTTGCCGTCGCGCAGGGAGCTGGACCTGCCGGAGGACCGCTTCATCCTGGTGCTGCAGGGCAGCGGCATCAACGTGGATCGGGGCGGGGAGGAGGCGGTGCTGGCCATGCGGGAATTGCCCGACGCGCTGCTGCTCATCATCGGCGGCGGCGATGCCCTGCCCGTGCTGGAGCGGCTGGTGCAGGAGCACGGGCTGGCCGATCGCGTGCGCCTGTTGCCGCGCATGCCCTATGAGCGCATGATGCAGTACACCCGCAACGCGGACCTCGGCCTCTCGCTCGACAAGGACACCAACCTCAACTACCGCTTCAGCTTGCCCAACAAGCTCTTCGACTACTTCCGCGCTCACATCCCGGGGCTGGTCACCGATCTGCCCGAAGTGGCGGGCATCGTGCGGCGGTATGAGGCGGGCGTGGTTATTCCGCGCTGCGAGCCCGCGCTGATCGCGGCCGAGGTGCGCCGCCTGACGCCCGACCGTGCGCGTCGCGATGCCATGCGGCTGAAGGCTATTTTCGCCGCCACGGAATTGGATGGCGAGCGCGAGAAGGAAGCGCTGAAGGCCTTCCTGCAACGCGTTGATTGAGCGCCATCTCCATATCGTCAGCTTCGACGTGCCCGCCCCGCCCAGCTATGGCGGCGTCATCGACGTGTACTACAAGGCCCGAGCACTGGCCGAGCTGGGCGTGAAGGTCCATCTGCACTGCTTCCAATACGGGCGACCGAAGGCGAAAGAACTGGAGCGCTTCTGCGCGAGCGTGCACTACTACCCGCGCCACACGGGCAAGTTGCAATTGCTCAACGCGCTGCCCTATGTGGTGGTGAGCCGCCGCAGCGACGCGCTGATGGAGCGCCTGCTGCAGGACGACCACCCCATCCTCTTCGAGGGCCTGCACTGCTGCTACCACCTCGGCGATCCGCGCCTGGTAGGGCGCATCCGCATCGTGCGCGCGCACAATGTGGAGCACGATTACTACGGCGCCCTGGCGAAGGCCGCCACCAGCACCTTCCGCCGCACCTATTTCATCAACGAAGCCCACAAGCTGCAACGATTCGAGCCGGTGCTGGCCGAGGCCACGCGCGTCCTGGCAATCTCGCCCAAGGACGAGGCGTATTTCGGATCGCACTTCCTCAACGTGACGCATGTGCCGGCCTTCCACGCCAGCGAGAAGGTGCAGGTGCCGGATGGCCTCGGCGATTTCGCGTTCTACCACGGCGCTTTGGGGGTGGCGGAGAACGATCAGGCCGCCCTCTTCCTCGTGCAGAAGGTGTTCGACGGACTGCCCGTGAAGCTCGTGATCGCCGGCAGCGATGCGAGCAAGGAACTGAGGCGCGCGGTGACCAAGGCGCCGAAGCTGCCGAACGGGCAGCCAGGCGTGGAGCTGCGCGAGGGCATCGCCACGGAAGAGATACACGCGCTGGTGCGGAGCGCGCAGGTGAACGTGCTGCCCACCTTCCAGGCCACGGGCATCAAGCTGAAGCTGCTGCTCTGCCTCTTCAACGG